>NZ_JAXCMJ010000032.1:0-39764 GCF_038084995.1 Sphingomonas sp. 2378 | reverse complement strand
GGGGCTGGCGAGCGATCGCCGGCCCTTTTTCCTGTCTGTTCACTTCTTCTCCCCTCCCGCTTGCGGGAGGGGAGAAGAAGTGAACAGACAGGAAAAAGGGCCGGCGATCGCTCGCCAGCCCCTCTTTTCCGAACCGTCAAACCGGGTCTTTAGTACACCCGCTTCTTCGGCTTGATATATTCGATATCGTCGGTCAGCGTATAGTCGTGCACCGGGCGATAGTCGATCGCGACCCCGCCGCCCTTGCCGCCCCAGCCGTCGAACGTCGCCACCGTGTGCTTCATCCAGTTGGCGTCGTCGCGATCGGGGAAGTCCTCGTTCACATGCGCGCCACGGCTTTCCTTGCGGTTCAGCGCCGATTCCATCGTCACGACCGCCTGGCTGATCAGGTTGTCCAGTTCCAGCGTCTCGACCAGATCGGTGTTCCAGATCAGCGAGCGATCCTTGATGCCGATGTCCTGCATCCGGTCATAGGTCGCGCGGATCATCCGGCGGCCTTCGGTCAGCAGTTCGTCCGTGCGGAACACGGCGCAGTGGCGCTGCATCGTCTTCTGCATCTCGCTGCGCACCGATGCGGTGGTCGAGCCACCGGCGGCGTTGCGGAAATGGTCCAGGCGACCCAGCGCCAGCTCTTCCGAACCCTTGGGCAGCGGCGCGTGCGGCGTGCCGGGCTTGAGCGTGTCCTTGATGCGCAGGCCGGTCGCGCGGCCGAACACGACAAGGTCGATCAGCGAGTTGGAGCCGAGGCGGTTCGCGCCGTGCACCGACACGCAGGCCGCTTCGCCGACCGCGAACAGGCCGGGGACGACCGAGTCCGGGTTGCCGTCCTTCAAGCGGACGACTTCGCCGTGATAGTTGGTCGGAATGCCGCCCATATTATAGTGGACGGTCGGCGTGACCGGCAGCGGCTGGCGGGTCAGGTCGACACCGGCGAAGATCTTGCCGGTTTCGGTGATGCCGGGCAGGCGCTCGGCCAGCACCTTGGGGTCGATATGGTCGAGGTGGAGGTAGATATGATCCCCCTCCTTGCCGACGCCGCGCCCTTCGCGAATTTCCATCGCCATCGAACGCGACACGACGTCGCGGCTGGCGAGGTCCTTGGCCGACGGCGCGTAACGCTCCATGAAGCGCTCGCCCTCGGAGTTGGTGAGGTAGCCGCCTTCACCGCGCGCACCCTCGGTGATGAGGACGCCCGCGCCGTAGATGCCGGTCGGGTGGAACTGCACGAACTCCATGTCCTGAAGCGGCAGGCCCGCACGCAGCACCATGCCGCCGCCGTCACCCGTGCAGGTGTGCGCCGAGGTGGCCGAGAAATAGCAGCGGCCATAGCCGCCGGTCGCCAGCACGACATTGTGCGCGCGGAAACGGTGGATCGATCCGTCTTCCATGCACAAGGCGATCACGCCACGGCAATTGCCCTGCTCGTCCATGATGAGGTCGAGCGCGAAATATTCGATAAAGAAGTCCGCGTCATACTTCAACGACTGCTGGTACAGCGCGTGCAGCATGGCGTGGCCGGTACGGTCGGCGGCGGCGCAGGTGCGCTGCGCGGGCGGGCCTTCGCCCATATTCTGCATCATGCCGCCGAACGGGCGCTGATAGATCTTGCCCTCTTCGGTGCGGCTGAACGGCACGCCCGCGTGCTCCAGTTCGTACACGGCGGCGGGCGCCTCGCGGCACAGATATTCGATCGCGTCCTGGTCGCCCAGCCAGTCCGACCCCTTGACGGTGTCGAACATATGCCAGGTCCAGTGGTCGGGCCCCATATTGCCGAGCGAGGCGGCGATGCCGCCTTGCGCCGCGACGGTGTGGCTGCGGGTCGGGAACACCTTGGTGATGCAGGCGGTCTTCAGACCGGCTTCCGCGATGCCCATGGTGGCACGCAGGCCCGAGCCGCCCGCACCCACGACGACGGCGTCATAGGTATGGTCGATGATCTTGTAGGCGGCAGCGGACATCAGGCGGCGGCTCCGAAGGCGATCTTGAGGATCGAGAAGATGGCGATGGCAGCGATCGTGAAGACGAACAGGTTCATGACGACGAGCATGGCGACCCGGTTCTGGTCCTGCTCATAATCCTCGATCACGACCTGAAGGCCGAGGCGCATGTGATAAAAGACCGAGGCGACCAGCATCGCCATCGGAATGGCCGCCCAGGGATTGGCCAGCCACAGCCGCATGGCGGCATAGTCATAGGACGGCTGGCGCAGGATCGAGATCAGCAGCCAGACGACCAGCAGGAAGTTCGACCCCGCCGTCAGGCGCTGGTTGAGCCAGTGATGGGTGCCCGACTTGGCCGAGCCCAGGCCGCGCACGCGGCCGATCGCGGTTCCGGAACGCATCACTTGATCCCCAGATAGAGCCAGAAGGCCACCGTCATCACGACGGCGAAGACGATGGTCAGCTTGGCGTGCAGCTTGTTCGCCTTCAACTCGAAGGCGGCGCCGACATCCATGAACAGGTGGCGGATGCCATTGGCCATATGCTGGAACAGGCTGGCGGTCAGGCCGATGCCGACGACATAGCCGATGATGTTCAACCGGCCGGAATCGACGGTGAAGACGTTGCGGAACGTCGCATAGCTTTCGGGGCCGGCGGCCACCGCCGCGAGGAACCAGACGAGAAGCGCCGCCCCCACGGTCGCCATGCCCGTGCCGGTGGCGCGGTGCAGGATCGAGACCAGCATGTTGGGACCCCATTTCCAGATCTGGAGATGGGGCGAAAGCGGGCGTGCGGTGTTGCGGGCGGCCAAGGGCAGATCCTCGAACAATCTTAAGGTCGGGCTGGTTTGCGGATATGCCTATGGTGAAGACGCCGACAGGATGCAAGTCGCGAGAGTCCGTTTGGAGATGCGCGGCGGGCGGGTTCCGCGCGGCATTCCCCCGCTTTCCATGGAGGATGCTTCGTGAGAGGCCGAACTGGGGAGCGCACCGCCCGCACCGGAAAAACGCTCCTATAATACCCCCTTAACCCTTTTCGCCCACCATGGTCGTGAAAGATTCGAAGCATTTCGAATGGGGGAACCACGTCTTGGACTTCGACCTGCCATCGCCCACGGTCATCACGGCGAATATCGACCTCGACGCACGGGTCCGTGCCTTTGATGGCGGGGATCGCTCGCTCGTCCGCCTCGCCGCCGAACTCTGGCCGGTGATCGAGCCTCGGGCCGACGAGGTGACCGATGCTTATTGGAACCACTGGCGCCTCGCCAATCCGGGGCGTCTGGAATGGTCGCCGCTGGATCGCGAACGGCAGAAGACGGCGGGGCGCGCCTATCTGCGCAACCGCTTCTGCGATCTCGCCGGTCGGGAATGGGTCGAGTCGCTGGGCCGTGCGGTCGCCTCCGCCTATGCCGCCGAGGTGCCGCCGATGGAGGTGCTCGCCATGTCCTGCTCGAGCGACCGGGCGGTGTTGAAGATCGTGATGGAGGAAATGCCCGCCGACGATCCCCGCCGCACCGTGGCGATCGATACGCTGCTGCGCCTCTATGGCATGGAGACCGAACTGACCGTCGAACTGTTCGCGGGCTTTGCGGGCTGGTGCGCCGAGCGTCAGCGCGAGCGGCTGGCGGGCGATTTCCGCAACGGTATCGCGGCGGTGGTGGAAACCGCCTCGGTCGGGGGACAGGATTTGCGGCGGCAGGCGCAGGACGCCTCGCTGTCGACGCGCGGGATGCTGGGCAAGTCGAGCGAGGTCGCCGCCGCCGCCGAACAATCCGCCGTCGCGATGCGCGAGGCGGCACAGACCGCCGCCGGCCTGATTCGCGCGATCGAGGATGCGCGGACCGAGGTCGATCAGGCCGCCGATGTCGCCAACCGCGCCGCCGACCAGGCGGGGCAGGCGGTCGGCATGTCCGAAATGCTGTCCGATCACGCCAAGTCGATCGAATCGATCCTGGGCCTGATCCGCGACATCGCCGGGCAGACCAACCTCCTCGCGCTCAACGCCACCATCGAGGCGGCGCGCGCCGGGGATGCGGGACGCGGCTTCGCGGTCGTCGCGCAGGAGGTGAAGAGCCTCGCCAGCCAGACCGCGCGCGCCACCGACGACATCGCCACCAAGATCGCCGCCATCCAGGCTGCGACCCGCTCGACGGTCGAGACCAACGCCTCGATCAAGGCGACGGTCAACGAGGTCCAGGCCTCCGCCGAGCGCATTCGCCATGCGATGGAGGCCCAGGCGCAGACCGTCACGGCGATCACCGCCGCGGTGGACGAAACCGCGCTGGCCGCCGATTCGATGTCGCACACCATCGCCGCGATCCGCCAGGACACCGAACATGTCGCGCAGGAGATCGACCGGGTCGGGCGCGGTTTCGACGATCTCGACACGCAACTGGGCGAGTTGAAGACCAGCGCCACCCAGTTCGTCGCCCGCGTCGCCGCCTGAACCGGGATTTATTGCTGCCGTGTAAGGTGGCGTCACCGGTGATTGGTGTACGCCTATGTTCCCCCGCGCAGGCGGGGGCCCAGTATTCTATTGGCAAGCGGTGGTCCTGCTCCACACTGGCCCCCCGCCTGCGCGGGGGAACAGCCCTTCGCCGAGCAATCTGGAAGGGGCGTTGCTAGGGCGTCAGCTCTGACGGAGGGGTGTCCCCGCTATCGAGAGGGCGATCCCGGAGAACATGCAAGCCCGTTGACGCGCTCGCCTGCGCCCGGCACGGGCGGGGGATGACGACGATATTGGTAACGGGAAGCAGCCGCGGCATCGGTGCGGCGACCGCCACGGCGCTGGGCGAACTGCCGAATGTCCGCCTGCTGGGCCATGGCACCAGAAGCGGCATCGCCGCCGACCTGTCGCAGCCGCAAGAACCCGCGCGCCTCTGGGCGGCGGCGTTGGCCGAGGCGGGCGGTGCGATCGACATGCTGGTCAACAATGCCGGCATCTTCGAGGCGAGCCCGCTCGACGCCGAAGACTGGTCGCAAAGCTGGGCGCGGACCATGCAGGTCAACCTGACCGCGTCCGCCGAACTTTGCCGTCTGGCCGTCTTGCATTGGCAGGAGCGGGGCGTGGGCGGCCGGATCGTCAACATCGCCAGCCGCGCCGCCTATCGCGGCGACTCGCCCGCGCACTGGCATTATGCCGCGTCCAAGGGCGGCATGGTCGCGATGACCAAGACGATCGCGCGGGGCTATGCCGCGCAAGGGATTCTCGCCTTCGCGGTCTGCCCCGGTTTCACCATGACCGGCATGGCCGACGATTATCTGGCCAGCCGGGGCGGTGACAAGCTGCTCGCCGATATTCCGCTCGGCCGCGTCGCCTCTCCGGAGGAGGTCGCTGCGACCGTCCGTTTCCTGTGCACCGACGCGCCGCCCTCGATGACGGGCGCGGTCCTCGACGTGAATGGAGCCAGCTATGTCCGCTGATAGCTGGAAGCTGACGCTGCCCTGCACCCGCGACGAGGCGGAGGCGATCGATGCCGCCGACGATCTGGCGATCGACGCGGTCATCATGACCACCGAGGAAGTGGAGGACGACCGCGAACATTGGCGGCTCGACGCCTATTTCGAGGCGGAGCCCGATGCGGCGACCATCGACGCGATCCGCGCTTTGGTGCCGAGTGCGGGCGACCATCCCGCGACGGTCGAGCATGTGCCCGCGCAGGACTGGGTGACGATGAGCCAAGCCGGGCTGGAGCCTTTGTCGGTCGGGCGGTTCTTCGTCCACACCGGCGACGAGGCGGTGCCCGAGGGTAAGCGCGGCTTCCATATCCCGGCGGGACGCGCCTTCGGCACCGGGCATCATGAGACGACCAGCGGCTGCCTCGCCATGCTCGACGCGATGGCGGGAGGGGCGGTCGCGAATGCGATCGACGTGGGCACCGGCACCGGGCTGCTCGCCTTTGCGGTGCGTCATCTATGGCCGAGCGCGAAGGTGGTGGCGACCGATATCGACCCCGTCGCGATCGACGTGACCGCCGACAATGCCGCGATCAACGGCGTCGATGGCGTGGAACTGATCGTCGCGGATGGGGCGCTCGCCGATCCGATCATGGCGGGCGCGCCTTACGACCTGGTCATCGCCAATATCCTGGCCGGACCGCTGATCTCGATGGCGCCCGAACTGGCGGCGATTGCCGGGCCGGAGGCGACGTTGGTGCTGGCGGGCCTGTTGGAGACGCAGCGCGCCGATGTCGTCGCGGCTTATGAAGCGTGCGGCTGTACGCTGGAAACGGTGGACCGGCGCGGCGACTGGAGCGTGCTCCGCCTGCGCGCAGGGGCGGAGCGATTCGTACCGAACGGGCCGTTCGATCCCAAAGGACGGGACGGCTGGGCATTAGATATCTGATTTTTTCAATGCCTTCCTTCCTTCCGCCTTCTCCCGCTCGCGGGAGGGGGAACGCGCTTGGCTGCCTTCCCCTTACGGAAACGTAAGTCTGCCGATTGCCATGCCCCCCGCGTCTCAGGCATAGACCCCTGAAAGACAAAAGAGGATGAGGTCATGGCATCGACGATGGTCGAACTGGAACGCCGCCGCGCCGCCGCGCGTGCCGGTGGCGGCGAGAAGCGCATCGCCGCCCAGCACGCCAAGGGCAAGCTGACCGCGCGCGAGCGGCTCGACGTGCTGCTCGACGAGGGCAGCTTCGAGGAACTCGACATGTTCGTCGAACATAATTGCGTGGACTTCGGCATGACCGAGCAGGTGGTGCCCGGCGACGGCGTGGTGACGGGTTCGGGCACGATCAACGGGCGGCTGGTGTTCGTCTTCAGCCAGGACTTCACCGTCTTCGGCGGCTCGCTGTCCGAGCGCCATGCGCAGAAGATCTGCAAGATCATGGACATGGCGATGAAGGTCGGCGCGCCAGTCATCGGCCTGAACGACTCGGGCGGCGCGCGCATCCAGGAGGGTGTCGCCTCGCTCGGCGGCTATGCCGAGGTGTTCCAGCGCAATGTGCTGGCATCGGGCGTGGTGCCGCAGCTTTCGCTCATCATGGGCCCGTGCGCGGGCGGCGCGGTGTACTCGCCCGCCATGACCGACTTCATCTTCATGGTGAAGGATAGCAGCTACATGTTCGTCACCGGACCCGATGTGGTGAAGACGGTGACCAACGAGGTCGTCACGCAGGAAGCCCTGGGCGGCGCGGTTACCCACACCACCAAGACCGGCGTGGCGGACGTGGCGTTCGAGGACGACATCGAGGCGCTCTTAGCGGCGCGCGACTTCATCGACTTCCTGCCCGCCAACAATCGGGACGGCGTGCCCGAGCGGCCGACCGCCGACGCTTGGGACAGACAAGAGGAAAGCCTCGACACGTTGATCCCGGCCAGCGCCAACCAGCCCTATGACATGCACGAGCTGATCGCCAAGGTGGTGGACGAGGGCGATTTCTTCGAGGTGCAGCCCGCCCACGGGGCCAACATCATCACCGGCTTCGGCCGGATCGAGGGGCGCACGGTCGGCTTCGTCGCCAACCAGCCGATGGTGCTGGCGGGGGTTCTCGACATCAACGCATCCCGCAAGGCGGCGCGGTTCGTGCGCTTCTGCGATGCGTTCGAAATCCCGATCATCACCTTTGTCGACGTCCCCGGCTTCCTGCCCGGCACCGCGCAAGAGCATAACGGCATCATCAAGCATGGCGCGAAACTGCTCTTCGCCTATGCCGAGGCGACGGTGCCCAAGATCACCGTCATCACCCGCAAGGCTTATGGCGGGGCATACGACGTGATGGCGTCCAAGCACCTGCGCGGTGACCTCAACTATGCCTGGCCCACCGCCGAGATCGCGGTGATGGGGGCCAAGGGCGCGGTCGAGATCATCTTCCGGGGCCGCACGCCCGAGGAGATCGCCGAGCGCACCGCCGAATATGAGGCGCGCTTCGCCAATCCGTTCGTCGCGGCTTCCAAGGGGTTCGTGGACGAGGTGATCCAGCCGCATTCCACCCGCAGGCGGATCGCGCTGGGCCTGCGGAAGCTGCGCAACAAGGACCTGGCGAACCCGTGGAAGAAGCATGACAACTTGCCGCTCTGAGCGCGAAGCCGAAGCGATGGCGCGATTGGCCGAATTGAAGAATGTCGGTGCCAAAAGCGCCGCCTGGATGATCGAGATAGGCGCGGATACGCCCGAGCGGCTCGCCGAACTGGGTGCGGTCGAGACCTATCGACGCATGAAGGCCGCGCATCCGCGTGAAGTGAGTCTCTGTGCGGTGTGGGCGTTGCAGGGCGCCATTGACGGGATCGCGTCGCATCACCTGCATCCCGACATCAAGCAGGCATTGAAGGATGCCGTGAAGGAGCGCGCATGACCCTGGGCCGCCTCAACCATATCGGCATCGCCACGCCTTCCATCGAGAAGACGGTGGAAACCTACCGCCACATCCTCGGTGCGGAGGCGATCGGCGAGCCGTTCGACCTGCCCCCGCAGGGCGTGCGGGTGTGCTTCATCGACGCGCCCAACAGCCAGATCGAACTGATCCAGCCGCTCGACGAAACCTCCCCCATCGCCAACTTCCTGAAGAAGAACCCGGCGGGCGGGCAGCATCATCTCTGTTTCGAGGTCGCCGACATGGCCGCCGCGGTGGCGGATATGCAGGACAAGGGCGCGACGCTGCTGGGCCAGCCGCGCATCGGCGCGCATGGCACGCCGGTCGTCTTCCTTCATCCGCGTGACATGGGCGGGGTGCTGGTCGAACTGATGGAAACGCCGGGGGAAGCGCATTGAGCGAGCCGATGCTGCTGGCCGAGCGCCGGGGCGATGTGTCGGTGCTGACGCTCAACCGCCCCGACCGCCTCAATGCCGCGCCGCCCGAACTGTTCGACAGGATCGGGCAGGCGCTCGCGGATCGAGGGGATGCACGAGCGGTTCTGCTGATCGGCGCGGGGAAGGCCTTTTGCTCGGGCGCGGATATTTCCGGGGGCGATATCGGCCCGGACACCGTTCACCGTGCGCTGGTCGATCACTTCAATCCCCTGTTCCTGGCGCTGGCCGACCTGCCCATTCCCGTGGTCAGTGCCGTCCGGGGCGCAGCGGCGGGGATCGGGTGCAGCCTGGCGCTGGCCGCCGATTTCTGCGTGGCGAGCGAGAAGGCCTATTTCCTCCACGCCTTCGTCAATATCGGCATGGTCCCCGATGGCGGAGCGAGTTGGATGCTGCCCCGCCTGATCGGCCGTGCCCGCGCCGCCGAGATGATGATGCTGGGCGAGCGGGTAGGGGCGACACGTGCGCTCGACTGGGGCATGATCCACAAGGTCGTCGCCGACGAGGCGCTGGAAGCCGAAGCCTTTGCGCTGGCCGAGCGGCTGGCGGCGGGGCCGAGCGTCGCGTTGGGGCTGATGCGCCGCGCGCTTCATGCCGGGTTCGACAGCGACTACGCCACCGCGCTGGCCCGCGAGGCCGGGGACCAGCGCATGGCGTGCGCCACCCAGGATGGCGAGGAAGGCGGCCGCGCCTTTTTCGAAAAGCGTCCGCCGCGTTTCCTGGGGTGTTAGGATGCTTGCGCGAGCATGATGATTTCGCTTCAATGAAACAAAATAAGTAAACCGCGTAACGATTGGATGAGGAGTGGCCGATGGCCGAACGCCCTGACATGTCCGACTGGGAAGCCCTTGCCGCCCGCGAGGTGAAGGGGCGTGACCTGTCATGGGCGACGCCGGAGGGGATCGTGGTGAAGCCGCTCTATACGGCGGCGGATGTGGCGGTGGACCCGGGGTTGCCGGGCTTCGCGCCGTTCACGCGCGGCGTGCGGGCGAGCATGTATGCGGGGCGGCCCTGGACGATCCGGCAATATGCGGGTTTTTCCACCGCCGAGGAATCGAACGCCTTCTACCGCCGCAATCTGGCGGCGGGGCAGAAGGGGCTGTCGGTCGCCTTCGATCTGGCGACGCACCGGGGCTATGACAGCGACCATCCGCGCGTGACGGGTGACGTGGGCAAGGCGGGTGTCGCGATCGACACGGTCGAGGATATGAAGATCCTGTTCGACGGCATCCCCCTGGATGCCATGTCGGTCAGCATGACGATGAACGGCGCGGTGATCCCGGTGCTGGCCTTCTTCATCGTCGCGGCCGAGGAACAGGGCGTTCATCGGTCGAAGCTGGAAGGGACCATCCAGAACGACATCCTCAAGGAGTTCATGGTCCGCAACACGTACATCTACCCGCCCGAGCCGAGCATGCGGATCATCTCGGACATTTTCGCCTATACCAGCGCCGAGATGCCCAAGTTCAACAGCATCTCGATCAGCGGCTATCACATGCAGGAGGCGGGGGCGACGCAACTCCAGGAGCTGGCCTTCACCATCGCCGACGGCATGGAATATGTGAAATATGGCGTCGCGTCGGGCCTCGACATCGACAGGTTCGCCGGGCGCCTGTCCTTCTTCTTCGCGATCGGCATGAACTTCTTCATGGAGGTCGCCAAGCTGCGCGCCGCGCGCGTGCTCTGGCACCGGGCGATGACGCAACTGGGCGCGAAGGACGAACGCTCCAAGATGCTGCGCACCCATTGCCAGACGTCGGGCGTGTCGCTGACCGAGCAGGACCCGTATAACAACGTCATCCGCACTACCATCGAGGCGATGGCCGCGATGCTGGGCGGCACCCAGTCGCTCCACACCAATGCGCTGGACGAAGCCATCGCGCTGCCCACCGACTTCTCCGCCCGGATCGCGCGCAACACCCAGATCGTGTTGCAGGAGGAAACGGGGATGACCAAGGTCGTCGATCCCTTGGGCGGCAGCTATTATGTCGAGAGCCTGACCCAGTCGCTGGTCGACGGGGCATGGGAGTTGATCGAGCGGATCGAGGCCGAAGGCGGCATGGCCAAGGCGGTCGCGGCGGGCTGGCCCAAGGCGATGATCGAAGAGGCGTCGGCGGCACGCGCGGCCAAGGTCGATCGGGGCGAGGATGTCATCGTCGGCGTCAACACATACCGGCTGGCCGACGAAGCGCCGGTCGAGATCCTCGACATCGACAATCATGCGGTGCGGGCGGGGCAGGTGGCCCGGATCGGCCGTGTAAAGGCCGAGCGCGACGAAGCGGCGTGCCAGGCGGCGTTGGATGCGTTGCGCGAAGCTGCCAGAATTCCTCCCCAAGCTTTGCTTGGGGAGGGGGACCAGCCGCAGGCTGGTGGAGGGGCCGGGGCTGACGGTGCCGCCCCTCCACCACGCCCTGCGGGCGCGGTCCCCCTCCCCGAGCAAGCTCAGGGAGGATTGGGGAATAACCTGCTCGCGCTCGCCGTGGAGGCGGCGCGGGCGCGGGCGACCCTGGGCGAGATTTCCGCCGCACTGGAGGATGTGTTCGGCCGCTACGGCACCCAGCCGACCCCGGTGTCGGGCGTCTATGGCGGCGCTTATGCCGAGGACGAACGCTGGGCCCGCCTGATCCGGGGCGTCGAGGCGGTCGAACGCCGTCTGGGCCGCAAGCCCCGGCTGTTCGTCGCCAAGATGGGACAGGACGGGCATGACCGGGGCGCGAACCTCGTCTCCTCGATGTTCGGCGATCTGGGGTTCGAGGTGGTGGCGGGCGCACTGTTCCAGACGCCCGAGGAGGCCGCCCAACTCGCACTGACTCGCGATGTCGACGTGGTCGGCGCCTCCAGCCTGGCCGCCGGGCACAAGACGCTGATCCCCGAGCTGATCGGGCATCTGCGCGACGCGGGCCGCGCCGATATCAAGGTCATCGCGGGTGGCGTTATTCCGGCGCAGGACTATCAGGCGCTCTACGATGCCGGGGTTCAGGCGATTTTCGGCCCCGGCACCAACCTTGTGAAGGCGGCCGAGGATGTGCTGAGGTTGCTGGGCCATAATATGCCGCCCGAGACGGGCGAATGACAGGACAAGACGTGATGACGACGACCACCGCGCTCCGCCCCGAGGCGACAAGCTTGCGCACCGACTGGACCCGCGCCGAGATCGCCGCGCTGTTCGACCTGCCCTTCACCGAGCTGCTGTTCCGCGCGGCCGAGGTCCACCGCGCGCATCATGCGGCGGACGAGGTGCAGTTGTGCACGCTGTGCTCGATCAAGACCGGCGGCTGCCCCGAGGATTGCGGGTACTGCTCGCAAAGCGCTTCGGCGGAAAGCGACGTGAAGGCCGAGAAGCTGATGGACGTGCAGGCGGTGCTGGCCGCCGCCGCCGAGGCGAAGGCGGCGGGCTCGCAGCGCTTCTGCATGGGCGCGGCGTGGCGGTCGCCGAAGGAGCGCGACATGGACAAGGTCGTCGCCATGGTCGAGGGCGTGAAGGCCATGGGGCTGGAGACCTGCATGACGCTGGGCATGCTCGACGCGCCCCAGGCGCAGCGGCTGGCCGAGGCGGGCCTCGACTATTACAACCACAACATCGACACGTCGCCGGAAAACTACGCGAACGTCATCACGACGCGCTGTTTCGAGGATCGGCTGGAGACGCTGTCCAACGTGCGTGACGCAGGCATCTCGGTGTGCTGCGGCGGCATCGTCGGCATGGGCGAGACGCGGGGAGACCGGGTCGGCTTCGTCCATGCGCTCGCCACTTTGCCGCGCCATCCCGAAAGCGTACCGGTCAACGCGCTGGTGCCGGTCAAGGGCACGGTGTTGGGCGACATGCTCGCCGACACGCCGCTGGCGCGGATCGACGATATCGAGTTCGTCCGCACCGTCGCGGTCGCGCGCATCACCATGCCGATGAGCATGGTCCGCCTGTCCGCCGGCCGCGAGAGCATGTCGGCGGCGACGCAGGCCTTGTGCTTCCTGGCGGGCGCGAACTCGATCTTCACCGGCGACAAGCTGCTGACCGCAGGCAATGCGGGCGACGATGCCGACGCCGCGCTGTTCGCGAAGCTGGGCCTGAAGCCGATGGAAGGCGCCGAGCCGATGCGGGTGGCAGCGGAGTGATTCCAAGCCACCTTATCCTGACCACCCCGGCGAAGGCCGGGGTCCAGTTGCGGTGAGCTACGGGGCGGCTCCTGGACCCCGGCCTTCGCCGGGGTGGGGCTTCCCCGATAGCATTTGACACGGACCAACGACATAAAAGGAGAGGTATCCCCGTGTTCCAGAAAATCCTGATCGCCAATCGCGGGGAAATCGCGTGCCGGGTGATCCGCACCGCCCGCGCGATGGGCATCGCCACGGTTGCGGTCTATTCGGACGCCGATGCCAGCGCACCGCATGTCCAGCTGGCCGACGAAGCGGTCCGCCTCGGTCCCGCTCCCGCCGCCGAGAGCTATCTCAAGGCCGAACTGATCCTCGCCGCCGCGCACGCGACCGGCGCGGATGCGATCCATCCCGGCTACGGCTTCCTGTCCGAGCGCGAGAGCTTTGCCCGCGCCTGTGCAGACGCAGGCGTCGCCTTCATCGGCCCACCGCCGAACGCCATCGCCGCGATGGGCGACAAGATCGAGTCGAAGAAGCTGGCCAAGGCCGCCGGGGTCAATGTCGTTCCCGGCTATCTGGGCGAGATCGCCGATACCGAGGAAGCGGTGCGCATTGCGTCGGATATCGGCTTCCCCGTCATGATGAAGGCCAGCGCCGGTGGCGGCGGCAAGGGGATGCGGCTCGCCTGGTCCGAGGCGGACGTGCGCGAGGGCTTCGAGGCGACCAAGCGCGAAGGCCTGGCCAGCTTCGGCGACGACCGCGTCTTCATCGAGAAGTTCATCGAAAGTCCCCGCCATATCGAGATTCAGGTGCTGGGCGACCAGCATGGCAACATCGTCTATCTCGGCGAGCGCGAATGCTCGGTCCAGCGCCGCCACCAGAAGGTGGTCGAAGAGGCGCCGTCGCCCTTCGTCACCCCCGAGATGCGCCGCGCCATGGGCGAGCAGGCGGTCGCGCTGGCCCGCGCGGTCGGATATTATTCCGCAGGCACCGTCGAACTGATCGTGTCGGGCGCGGATACGACCGGCAAGAGCTTCTACTTTCTCGAGATGAACACGCGGCTCCAGGTCGAGCATCCCGTGACCGAGGAGATCACCGGTCTCGATCTGGTCGAGCAGATGATTCGCGTCGCCGCCGGTGAGCCGCTCTCCTTCCGCCAAGAGGATGTGACCCTGACCGGCTGGGCGATCGAGAACCGCGTCTATGCCGAAGATCCGTATCGCGGCTTCCTGCCCTCGACCGGGCGGCTGATCCGTTACAACCCGCCTGCCGAGGAGCATGACGACGCCATCCGCGTCCGCGTCGATGACGGCGTCGCGGAAGGCGGCGAGGTGAGCATGTTCTACGACCCGATGATCGCCAAGCTGGTCACCTGGGCACCCACCCGCGAAGCCGCGATTGATGCCCAGATCGCCGCGCTCGACGCGTTCGAGATCGTCGGGCCGGGGACCAATATCGACTTCGTCTCCGCGCTGATGCAGCACCCGCGCTTCCGGTCGGGGGCGCTGTCGACCGGCTTCATCGCCGAGGAATATCCCGACGGCTTCCAGGGTGCGCCCTCCAGCGACGAACTGACCCGCACGCTCGCCGCCGTCGCCGCCTTCGCCGCTACCGCCGAGGCCGACCGGGCACGCCGTATCGACGGCCAACTCGGCCACCGGCTCCAGCCGCCCGCCGACTGGACGGTGCGGATCGACGGGGCGGACCATCAGGTCAACGTTTCGACGGACGGCATCGGCGTCGACGGCGCGGCTCTGGACCTGGCCATCGCCTATACGCCGGGCGACCGGATGATCGCGGTCGAGGACGAAGAGGGCGAAACGCTCCATGTCCGCATCGCCAGGACCCGCACCGGCTTCCGCCTGACCACGCGCGGCGCCAGCCACGCCGTCCGCGTCCTGCCCGCACGCGCGGCGGCCTATGCCCAGCACCTGATCGAGAAGGTCCCGCCCGACCTGTCGAAATTCCTGATCGCGCCGATGCCGGGCCTGCTCGTCCGCCTCGACGTCGCCGAGGGCGACAAGGTAGAGGCAGGCCAGCCGCTGGCCGTCGTCGAGGCCATGAAAATGGAAAACATCCTCCGCGCCGCCAAGACCGGCACCGTCAAGACCATCACTGCCAAAACCGGCGACAGCCTGGCGGTCGATGCGGTGATCCTCGAACTGGAGTAACCGCCGACACCCTCACCCTTCCGGCGCTACGTGCCTCCCTCCCTATCCCGACGGGAGAGGGAAGGGGCCCGCCCGCGACAGCGGATGGGAAGGGTGAGGGTGGTTATTGGAGCGACATCCGAGCGAGCGCCAATATCCGCTCCGCCTCCGCCAGATGGAGACGCTCCACCATCTGACCGTCCAAGCGGATCGCGCCCAGCGCCGCCTGGGCCGGATCGGCGAAGGCCGCGACGACTAGCTGCGCCCAGGCGATCTCTCCCTCGGTCGGTCCGAAAGCCGCATTGGTCGCCGCGATCTGGTTCGGGTGGATCAGCGTCTTGCCGTCGAAGCCCAGCCTGCGCCCTTCGGCGCATTCCGCCGCCAGTCTGTCGGGCGCGTCGAGGGCGTTGCAGACTCCGTCCAGCGCGATCAGCCCCGCTGCCCGTGCGGCGACGACGATCTGAACCCGGAGCGGCAGCAACGCCTCGGGCGCGGGCGGGGAAGGCAGGCGCATCTCCTTGGCAAGGTCGTTGGTGCCCGCGACCAGCGCGGTCAGTCCCAACTCTCCGGCGGCTCCGGCAATCGCGCCAAGCGACAGGATCGCGCGGCACGTCTCGATCATCGCCCAGAGCGGAATGGCCGGACCCACGGCCGTTCGTGCGGTGGCGAGCGTCGCGACGTCGTCCACCTTGGGGATCAGTACCGCCGCCGGTCGTGCGGTCGCGAGGGCGGCCAGATCGTTCGCCGCCCAATCCGTATCGAGTCCGTTGGTCCGCACCACCAGCATCCGCTCGCCGAACCCGCCCTCGCGCACCGCCGCCACCGCCGCGTCCCGCGCGGCGTCTTTGGCGTCGGGGGCGACCGCATCCTCCAGGTCGAGGATCACCGTATCGCTGTCCAGCGTCCGCGCCTTGGCGATGGCACGAGGGTTGGAGGCGGGGAGGAACAGGGCGCTGCGCACGGTCATGGGGCGAACCATAGACGCGCGCTGCCCCCGCCGTCACGCCCGCCCTTGGGAAATCCCCGCGCCGATGCCATAGTGAGGGGACGAAGGGGGATATCGGGACGATGGTCGCATCGTTGTTACTGGGACTGACGGCATTGCTGCGCCTGTGCCCGGACCTGCCCATCAGCCGCTGGCTGGCGCGGATGCTGGTCGAGGCGCCCGCGCACCGTCTCAACCGGATCAGCCCGGCGCAATGGGGCGTGATGATCGCCGGAGCCGTGGTGATCGGTCTCGCCATCTGGTTCGAGATCGACGAGATTCGGATGCTGGCCATGGCGGGCGGGTCGGCTGGCGATCTGGTGATGATGGCCTCGGCGATCGAATGGGGTGGGGTGGCCGAATTGAGTATGGCGGCGATCCTGTCCTCGTCGATGCTGGCGCGGTGGCCCGTCGTTCGGCGGATGGTCGCACGGCGATCCGCACGACGTGCTGTCAGGGCGCATCGAGTCCGCCACCCGGCCAATGACTCCGGCGACAGCGATGGGCGACGTCTCGCCGCCTGAATGGCGCTGACGAACAAGGAACGAAAGCACCCGCCCGCCGTTCACCGCCGGAATGCCCCGTGAACCGCGCCTGGCCCTTAATTTCGCGCGTTTCGCGTGGCTTGGGCCGTGCACGAGCTTGGCGGCCTGCGAGCCGGGCATACTGGACCCCGCCGGGCCGATCGCGGCGGGCGAGCGGAGCATCTTCTTCAATTCGCTGGCGGTGATGCTGGCGATCGTCGTGCCGGTGATCGTGCTGGCCTTCGCCTTTAGCTGGTGGTTCCGCGCGGGGAATGACCGCGCCAGGCATCTGCCGGAATGGGCCTATTCCGGGCGGTTGGAGTTGTTGGTATGGTCGGTTCCGGCGCTCGCCATCATGTTCCTGGGCGGTATCGCCTGGATCGGCAGCCATGATCTCGATCCGCCCAAGCCGATCGCTACCAAGGCGAGAACCATGACCGTCGAGGTCGTCGCGACCGACTGGAAATGGCTGTTCCTCTATCCCGAACAGGGGATCGCCACGATCAACCGGCTGGTCGTGCCGGTGGGCACGCCGGTCAGGTTCCGCATCACCTCGGCAGGCGTCATGAACAGCTTCTTCGTGCCGCAGCTGGGCAGCCAGATCTACGCCATGTCGGGCATGGACTCGACGCTCTACCTGCGCGCGGACAGGGCCGGACGGTATCGCGGGCTGTCGGCGCATTATAGCGGGGAGGGCTTTGCCGATATGGACTTCTTCGTCGATGCGGTGCCGCCAGCGAGCTTCGACCGCTTCGTCGCGGCCGCCAGGGCCGGACGGGGCAAGACGCTCGACTGGGCCGAGTTCGTCGCCATGGCGCGGCCCAGCCGCAATGTCCGCCCGGCCAGCTATCCCCGGCTCCAGCCTGGCCTGTACGACCAGATCGTCATGAAGAACGGCGCGCCCGAGGGCGAGAAAGCCAAGGATGGGCGCGAGCAATGAGCCTGACCGGCAAGCTCGGCTGGGACTCGATCCCGTTCCACGAACCTTTGCCGCTGGTGTCGGCGGCGGTCATCGGGGCGGTGCTGCTGGGCGTCCTCGTCCGGGTCTGGCGACGCGGGCATCTGCCCTATCTCTGGAATGAGTGGATCACCAGCGTCGATCACAAGCGGATCGGCGTGATGTATTGCCTGCTGGCGGGGGTGATGCTGCTGCGCGGTTTTTCCGACGCGCTGCTGATGCGGTCGCAACAGGCGATCGCCTATGGTAACGAAGGCTATCTGCCGCCCGATCATTACGACCAGATATTCTCGGCGCATGGCACGATCATGATCTTCTTCGTGGCGATGCCGTTCATGATCGGATTGATGAACTTCGTCGTGCCGCTGCAACTGGGCGTGCGTGACGTGGCCTTTCCGACGCTCAATTCGGTCAGCTTCTGGCTGACGTGTAGCGGTGCGCTGCTCATCAACATGAGCCTGGTCATCGGGGAGTTCGCCAAGACCGGCTGGCTGGTCTATCCGCCCTTGTCGGAATTGCGCTTCTCGCCGGGTGTCGGCGTCGATTATTATCTCTGGGCGCTCCAGATATCGGGGATGGGGACGCTGCTTTCCGGCGTGAACCTCGTCACCACCATCCTGAAGATGCGCGCGCCGGGCATGGGCTATAGCCGGATGCCGATGTTCACCTGGACCTCGCTGGCGTCCAACCTGCTGATCGTCGCGGCCTTTCCGGTGTTGACCGCGTGTCTGGCGATGTTGATCCTCGACCGCTATCTCGGCTTTCACTTCTTTACGGCCGATGCGGGTGGCAACCAGATGATGTTCGTCAACCTCATCTGGGCCTGGGGCCACCCGGAAGTCTATATCCTGATCCTGCCCGCCTTCGGCATCTTTTCCGAGATCATCTCGACCTTCTCGTCCAAGCCCTTGTTCGGATACCGCTCGATGGTCATCGCGACCATGGTGATCTGCATCCTGTCCTTCATGGTCTGGCTGCACCATTTCTTCACCATGGGGGCCGGGGCCGATGTGAACGGCTTTTTCGGCATCACCACGATGATCATCGCGGTGCCGACGGGGGTGAAGGTCTTCAACTGGCTGTTCACCCTCTATGGCGGGCGCATCCGCTTCACCTCGATGATGCTGTGGTCGATCGGGTTCATCGTGACCTTCGTGATCGGCGGCATGACCGGGGTGATGCTCGCGGTGCCCCCCGCCGATTTCGTGCTGCACAACTCGTTGTTCCTGGTCGCGCATTTCCACAACGTCATCATCGGCGGCGTGCTGTTCGGGGCGTTCGCCGGCTTCACCTTCTGGTTTCCCAAGATGTTCGGCTTCACGCTGGACGAGACCTGGGGCAAGCGCGCCTTCTGGCTGTGGATCAGCGGCTTCTACCTCGCCTTCATGCCGCTATACGTGCTGGGCCTGATGGGCATGACGCGGCGGATGCAGCATTATGATGTGCCCGGCTGGCATCCCTGGCTGATCGCCGCCGGACTGGGCGCGCTCCTGATCCTGGCCGGGATCGGGTGTCAGGTCATGATGCTCTACGTCTCGATCAGGACGCGCAAGGACCGCATCGACGAGAGCGGCGATCCCTGGGACGGGCGCACGCTGGAATGGATCACCACCTCGCCGCCACCCGCCTTCAACTTCGCGGTGCTGCCCGATGTGAAGGGCGAGGAAGCCTATTGGGGCATCAAGGCGCGCGCGCGGGAGAACCGCGCCTTGTCCGACCGTCCCGACTATGAACCGATCGAGATGCCGCGCAATTCGCCGACCGGTGTGGTCAGCGCCTTCTTCGCCACCGTCATGGGCTTTGCACTGATCTGGCATATCTGGTGGCTGGTCGTGCTGGGCTTTTTCGGCGCATGGGGAACGTTCGTGGTCTTCGCGTGGCGCGACAAGGCGGAGTATGAAATCCCGGTCGAAGAGGTCGAGCGACTCGACCAGGCGCGCCGTCGCAGCAAGGCGACCCTGCTCGACCTGCCCGAAGAGGCGCTGTCATGAGCCAGGCCGCGCAGACGCACGATCCCAACAAGCTGGGCCGCGCCGCCGAGCCCAACCCGGACGGCCCCGCGCCCAAGCGGGTCGTGGTGTCCTATGGCTTCTGGATATTCCTGCTGTCGGACTTCATCCTGTTCGCCTGCTTCTTCGCCGGCTATGCGGTGTTGAAGGACGCGACGGCGGGCGGGCCCTCGGGCAAGGACTTGTTCGAGCTGGAGCTGGTCGAGACGGAGACGGTGCTGCTGCTCCTTTCCAGCTTCGCCTGCGGCATGGCGGGGATCGGGACGCTGGCGCGCGACATGCGCTGGTTCCAGATCGCGATGGCGGCGACCGGCTTGCTGGGCGCGGGATTCCTGGCGCTGGAGGCCTATGAGTTCCTGCACCTGATCGGTGAGGGCCATGGGCCCGGGCGTAGCGCCTTCCTGTCGGCCTTTTTCGCACTGGTCGGGTGCCATGGGCTGCACGTCATGCTGGGGCTGCTCTGGCTGACGACGATGATGGCGCAGGCCTGGGCCAAGGGCTTCCGCGAGGACATCTTGCGCCGCATCCTGTGCTTCAGCCTGTTCTGGCATGCGCTCGACATCATCTGGGTGGCGCTGTTCACCATGGTTTACCTGATGGGAGTGCGCGGATGAGCGAGCGGCCCGACGAGGAAATGGCCCGCGACGAAACCGCGCCGGGTGAACAGAGCGAGAAGGACTCGATCGTCGGTGGCGTGCGCAGCTATGTCGTCGGCCTGGTCGCGGCGGCGATCCTGACGACCGCGTCCTTCGCGCTGGTGCAATTCGACATCGTCTGGGGCCCCGCCGTGCCCGCCGCTTTGGTCGCGCTGGCGATCGGGCAGATGGGGGTGCATCTGGTGTTCTTCCTCCACATCACCACGGGGCCGGATAACAGCAACAATGTGCTGGCGCTGTTGTTCGGGGTGCTGATCGTGGCGCTGGTGCTGCTGGGGTCGATCTGGATCATGGGGCATCTGAACCATAATCTGATGGGGCCGATGGCAACGCCCTAGCTCTGGATCACGGTGCCCCGGATGGCGGAGACGCCACGTGCTCGGCCAAAGCGGAGGGTCAGGCTTTGGTCGCCGAGCGGCAGGTGCAAGGCGAAGCCGTCGCCGTCCCAATCACCCGGCGTCATCGGGTCGCCGGAGAGGGTGCGCCATTCGGCATCGGCCAGCCAGTCCGTCCAGTCGATCGGCGTATCCCGGCGGAACTGGCCGAGCCGGGCGACGAAATCCTCCAGCGCGTCGTCGCGGTTTTCCCAGTCGAGCCATGTCGTGTCGTTATCCTGCGCATAGCCGTTATTGTTGCCTTGCTGGCTGCGACCGAACTCGTCGCCTGCGGTCAGCATCGGGGTGCCGCGCGACAGGAACAGCGTGGCGAGCATCGCGCGGACCGAGGCATGGCGCGCGGCCAGGATAGCGGGATCGTCGGTCGGTCCCTCGACACCATGGTTCCACGACACTTCGTCGCCATGCCCGTCGCGATTGTCCTCGCCATTGGCGTGGTTGTGTCGCTCGGCATAGGCGGTCAGGTCGGCCAGGGTGAAGCCGTCATGCGCTGCGACGAAATTGACCGAGCGGCTGGTGGCGCTGGCGAATATATCCGCCGAGCCCGCGATGCGGGTCGCCAGATCGCCCGCCCGCCCGTCACCGCGCCAGAAGCGGCGCACCTGGTCGCGATATTTGTCGTTCCATTCCAGCCAATGGTCGGGGAACTGCCCCAGCTGGTATCCGCCGGGGCCGATGTCCCAGGGCTCGGCGATCATGATGCGGCTTGAGAGGATCGGGTCGGTGGCGATCTCGGCGAAGATGGGGGCGCGGGCGTCGAAACCCGGTCCGCGCGCCAGCACCGGCGCCAGGTCGAAGCGGAACCCATCCACCCCCGCCCGCGCGAAATGGCGCAAGGCATCAAGGATCATCGCGCGCACGGCCGGGCGGCTGGCGTCGAGCGTGTTGCCCGTGCCCGCATCGTTGATCAGCGTGCCGTCGGGCGTGCGGGCATAGACGTCCGGGTCGAGCCCGCGAAAGGACAGCGTGCCGCCCTGCACATCGCTCTCGCCCATATGGTTGAAGACCAGGTCGAGGATCACGCCGATCCCCGCCTCGCGCAGCGCCGCGACAGTGGCGACCAGTTCGGCGACGCCGCCCGGCACCCGCTCCGGGCAGATCGCCATCGGCACGACCGGGTTGTAACCCCAGGCATTTCGCAAACCGAGCGGCGGCAGATGGCGCTCGTCGATGGCGGCGGTGATCGGCATGAGTTCGACCGCCGCCACGCCCAGCTTGCGGAGATGTTCGATGACGGTGGGATGGGCGAGTGCCGCCAATGTGCCACGCTGCGCCTGCGGCACGGCGGGATGGCGCATGGTGAAGGCGCGCACATTGAGTTCGTAGATCAGCCTGCCCGGCCGGAACAGCGGCGGGGCGGGGGAGTCGGTCAGTGGGGTGACGATACGGGCGCGAGGTATGATGTCGGCCGTGTCTTCGCCATAGGCGGCCAGACGCCGAGACTGGACGAAGGGGCGGTCGAGTTCGAGCGCATAAGGGTCGACCAGCAGCTTGGCGGGGTCGAACCACTGGTTGCGCGCGGGGTCGTATTCGCCATGGGCACGATAGCCATGGAGAGGGGCGGGGTCGGTGATGGTGACGGTCCACACATCGCCGTCGCGGGTCATGGGGATTCGGCGTTCGGCGGGGCCGTCGAACAGGCAAAGCTCCACTTGCTCGGCGGTCGAGCGCACCGCGAAGCGAGTCCCGCCTGGAACGGGCGTCGCGCCGAGAAGATAGGGCTGATTCGTCATGGCACGATCACCCTAACCCAGTCTGACCACTCCGGCGAAGGCCGGGGTCCAGTTGAGGCAGCGTCTCGGGCGTTTCACGCGCTTGGTAGCAACTGGGCCCCGGCCTTCGCCGGGGTGGAAGGGGGAGGGTGGTGGCCTCCCCCCAAGAGCCATCAGGTCACCACATCGGGTTCGGTGCGGCCGGTGTGCTGGGTGATGCCCGCGATCTCGTCCGCCGCCGCGATGATGTCGGCCAGCATTTCGGGCGTCTCGCGGTCGAGTTCGTCCGCCGAGTAACGCTCCAGATAGACGCGCAGCGTCGCGCCACTGGTGCCGGTGCCCGACAGGCGGAATACGACACGGCTGCCGCCCACGAATAGCACGCGAATGCCCTGGTGGCGGCTGACCGACTGGTCGGTGGGGTCTGTATAGGCGAAGTCGTCCGCCGTCTCGACCGTCAGCCCGGCGAACGTCTCGCCCGGCAGGGTCGCCAGCTTCCCACGAAGATCGGCCATCAGCGCATCGGCCCGCTCGCTCTCGACGCCCTCATAGTCGTGGCGCGCATAGTAATTGCGGCCATAGGTCGCCCAGTGGTCGCGCGCGATTCCGTCGACCGACTTGCCCGAGGCGGCGAGGATGTTGAGCCAGAGCAGCACCGCCCATAGCCCGTCCTTCTCGCGCACATGGTCCGAACCCGTGCCCGCGCTTTCCTCGCCGCAGATGGTCGCCATCCCGGCGTCGAGCAAATTGCCGAAGAACTTCCACCCCGTAGGCGTTTCATAGGCCGGGATGCCCAGCTTCTCGGCCACCCGGTCGGCGGCGGCGCTGGTCGGCATCGAGCGGGCGGTGCCCTTCAGGCCACCGGCATAGGCGGGCGCGAGATGCGCATTGGCCGCCAGCATCGCCAGGCTGTCCGACGGCGTGATGAAGCGCCCGCGCCCGATGATCAGGTTGCGGTCGCCGTCCCCGTCCGAGGCCGCACCGAAATCGGGCGCGTCGGGGGCCATCATCCGGTCGTACAACGCCTTGGCATGGACCAGATTGGGGTCCGGATGATGCCCGCCGAAATCGGGGAGCGGGGTGCCGTTCTTCACGGTGCCCGGCGCGAAGCCCAGCCGGTTCTCCAGAATCTCGGTCGCGTAAGGGCCGGTGACGGCGCTCATCGCGTCGAACGACATGGTGAAGCCGCCCTCGACCGCACGTCGGATCGCGGCGAAGTCGAACAGGCTCTCCATCAGCGTGGCGTAGTCGGCGACGGAGTCGATCACCTCGACGGTCATGCCGCCTACCGTCACCTCACCCAGCGTATCGAGGTCGATATCGTCGGCCTCGACGGTCAGCCAGCGGCTGATCGACTTGGTGTTGGCATGGATGGCATCCGTCACCTTCTCGGGCGCGGGGCCGCCATTGGAGATGTTGTACTTGATGCCGAAGTCTTCATCCGGCCCGCCCGGATTGTGGCTGGCCGACAGCACCAGGCCGCCGAGCGCTTTCCGCTGGCGGATCACGTTGCTGGCGGCGGGCGTCGACAGGATGCCGCCTTGGCCGACCACGACGCGGGCGAAGCCGTTCGCCGCCGCCATGCGGATCGCGACCTGGATCACCTCGCGGTTCAGGAAGCGGCCGTCGCCGCCGATCACCAGCGTCTTGCCGGTCTTCTCATCGCCCAGCGCATCGAACACCGACTGGATGAAATTCTCGGCATAGTTGGGCTGTTGAAAGACCCGGACCTTCTTGCGCAGGCCGGAGGTGCCCGGCTTCTGGTCCAGATAGGGCTGCGTTGCGACCGTCTTGATCATTTGTCCCCCAGAACGGATCGGTAAAGTTCGGCATAGTGGCGGCCGCTATGGTGCCAGCTATAGTCGGCGTTCATGCCATTCACCTGCATGATCCGCCATTGGCCTTGATCGGCATAAAGTCTCATAGTGCGACGCAGCACCGCGACGATATTGTCGGCGGTGACATGGTCGAATTGCAGGCCGGTCGGAACGCCCATGGCCAGCGCCGCCTCATTGGCGTCGATAATCGTATCGGCCAGCCCGCCGGTCCGCGCGACCACGGGCACGCAGCCATAGGCGAGGCCATAAAGCTGGGTCAGCCCGCACGGCTCGAACCGCGAGGGGATCAGGATCGCGTCGCACCCGCCCTGAAGCAGATGCGAGACCGGCTCGTCATAGCCGATTCGCACCGCCACGCGGCCCGGATGGCGAAGCGCGGCGGTGGCGAAGGCGATCTCCAGCGCCGGGTCGCCGGTGCCCAGCACCACCAGCCGCCCACCCAGGGCCACGAGATCGTCCACCACCTCGACCAGCACGTCCATGCCCTTTTGCCAGGTCAGGCGGCTGATGACGGTGAAGATCGGGCTGTCATCCTCGTCCAGTCCGAACGCTTTCTCCACCGCGCGCTTGTTGGCAATGCGGTCGTCCAGCGTCTCGACGGTGAAGGGGGCGGGCAGCGCGGCGTCGGACTCGGGGCTCCAGATGGCCGGGTCGATGCCGTTGACGATGCCGCTGACGCATTCGGCGCGGGCGGCGATCAGCCCTTCCAGCCCCATGCCATACTGCGCCCGGTGGATTTCCTCGGCATAGGTCGGGCTGACCGTGGTGATCGCGTCGGCGGTGCGCAGGCCCGCCTTCAGATAGCCGATCTGGCCGTAATATTCGACGCCGTCGACCGACCATGCCTCGGGCGGCAGGCCGAGATCGGGGAAGTGGTGCGCCGCGAACGAGCCCTGGAAGGCGATATTGTGGATGGTGACGATGCTCTTGGCGACCTTGCCGGGGCCGGGCGCGTAATGCAGGAAGGCGGGGGCCAGTGCGGCCTGCCAGTCATGCGCGTGGAGCAGGTCGAAGTCATAGCCCGGTACCGCGCCCGAGGCGAGGTCGGCGCCCGCGCGCGCCAGCACCGCGAAGCGCCGCCAATTGTCAGGCCAGTCGTTGCCGGCGGTATCGACATAGGGAAGCCCCTCGCGCTCCCAAAGCTGCGGCGCGTCGATCACCAGCAGGCGGTGCGCGCCGATGGTCGCTTCGCGCAGCCATGCCTCGGTGCCGATGATGTGCGGGAAGTGATGGACGCGGGGCGCGTCGTCGCCGATGGCGCGCATCACCTTGGGGAAACCGGGGATCAGGGTGGTGACGGCAATATCGTGCGGTGCCAGCGCCTCGGGCAGGGCACCCACGACATCGGCCAGCCCCCCGGTCTTGATGAGCGGAAAGGCTTCGGAGGCGACGGACAGGACGGAGAGGGTCATGATGGCTTTCAGTGGGCCAGACGATCGATCATCGGCTGGGTGATCAGGCAGATGCCCTTGTCGGTGCGGCGGAAGCGATGCCCGTCGAGCACGGGATCGTCGCCGACCACCAGCCCGTCGGGAATCTTCACGCCGCGATCCAGGATCACCCGCCGCAACCGTGCGCCGCGCCCGATATGGCAGAAGGGCAGCACCACCGCTTCGTCCAGCATCGCGAAACTGTGGGTACGAACCCCCGTCGACAGCAGCGAGCGGTGGATCGACGAGCCCGATACGATGCAGTCGCCCGCGACCAGGCTGGCCACCGCCGATCCGCGCCGCCCGTCCACATCATGGACGAACTTGGCCGGGGGCGTAATCTCGGCATAGGTCCAGAGCGGCCAGCTTCGGTCGTACAGGTCGAGCTGCGGCACCACATCGGTCAGGTCCAGGCTCGCCTCCCAATAGGCATCGACGGTGCCGACATCGCGCCAATACGCCCCGGGTTCGTCATGCGAGCGGACGCAGGAGGCGGAGAAACGGTGCGCCTGGGCTTTGCCGTGCTGGACCAGATAGGGGATGATGTCCTTGCCGAAATCGCGCGACGAACCGGGCGTGGTGGCATCGCGGCGCAACTGCTCGAACAGGAAGGACGTGCGGAAGACATAGATGCCCAGCGACGCCAGAGCCACGTCCGGATTGCCGGGGATGGAGGGCGGATCGGCGGGCTTTTCGACGAAATCGACGATGCGGTCGGTTTCATCGACATGCATGACGCCGAACGCGCTGGCCTCGGCACGACTGACCTCCAGACAGGCAACGGTGACGTCGGCACCGCTGTCGCAATGCTGCTGGAGCATCAGCTCATAGTCCATCTTGTAGACATGGTCGCCCGCCAGGATGACCATGAATTCGGGCGCATAGCTTTCGATGATGTCGATATTCTGGAACACCGCGTCGGCGGTGCCCTCATACCATTGGAATTCGCTGATCCGCTGGCTGGCGGGGAGGATGTCGAAGCTCTCGTTGCGTTCGTCGCGCAGGAAGTTCCAGCCGCGCTGGAGATGGCGGATCAGCGAGTGCGCCTTGTACTGGGTCGCCACGCCGATCCGCCGAATGCCGGAATTGATCGCGTTGGACAAAGCGAAGTCGATGATCCGCGCCTTGCCGCCGAAATAGACGGCGGGCTTGGCGCGGGTGTCGGTCATCTCCATCAGGCGACTGCCCCGGCCGCCCGCCAGCACATAGGCCATGGCATCGCGCGCCAGCGGTTGTCCGCGCCTCAGGTCCATCGTCCGTCTCCCGTCCATCTGTTGGTATCGCAACGCGCATTCCGGGCGTTCGTGTTCGTATAAAGCTATGACCCTGGATCAGCCGTCGAAGCGCAGGATGACGGTGGCCAGCGGCGGCAGCGTGACCCAGGCCGCGCCGTCCGTCGCATCCACGCCGCCCATATTGCCGAGGCCCGAACCCCAATATTGGCTGGCATCGGAGTTCAGCACCTCGGTCCAGCGGCCGTCATGCGGCAGCGGCAGGCGATAGGGCGCGCGCGCCACCGGCGTCATGTTGGCGATGACCGCGACCGGCTTTTCGCCCGGTGCCTTGCGCAGCCAGGCGAAGACCGAATGCGCGCTGTCGTCCGCGACCAGCCATTCGAACCCCTCGCGCTCGCAGTCGCGGGCATGGAGCGCGGGCGTGTCGCGATAGAGATGGTTGAGGTCGCGAACCAGCGAGCGGACACCCTCATGCGAGTGGCTGCACCGCAAATGCCAGTCGAGCGGGCGATCCTCCGACCATTCCTCGCGCTGGGCGAATTCCTGGCCCATGAAGAGCAGCTTCTTGCCGGGATAGGCCCACATAAAGGCGTAATAGGCGCGTAAGTTAGCGAATTTCTGCCAGTCGTCGCCCGCCATCTTGGTCAGCAGGCTGCCCTTGCCGTGCACCACCTCGTCATGGCTGAGCGGCAGGACGAAATTCTCGTCGAAGGCGTAATGCAGCCCGAACAGGATCTCGCCATGATGGTGCCGCCGATGCACGGGTTCACGCCCCATATATTGGAGCGTGTCGTGCATGAAGCCCATGTTCCACTTGAACCCGAAGCCCAGCCCGCCGTCATGCGCGGGCGCCGAGACGCCAGGCCAGGCCGTGGATTCCTCGGCGACGGTGAAGACGCCGGGATGCTGGCCGTATACCTGCCGGTTGACCTGGCGGAGGAACTCGACCGCTTCCCAATTCTCGCGCCCGCCCTGTTCGTTGGGCACCCACTCGCCGTCCTTGCGGCTGTAATCGCGGTAGAGCATCGAGGCGACGGCATCCACGCGTAGCCCGTCGATATGGTAACGCTCGGGCCAGAACAGTGCGTTGTTGACCAGGAAGCTCGCCACCTCGCGCCGCCCGAAATTATAGATGGCGGTGTTCCAGTCGGGGTGGAAACCCTGACGCGGGTCCTCGTGCTCGTAAAGCGCGGTGCCGTCGAAATGCGCCAGCCCATGCGCATCGGTGGGGAAGTGCGCGGGCACCCAGTCGAGGATCACGCCCACGCCGGCCCGATGTGCGCCATCCACGAAGCGGGCGAACCCTTCCACATCGCCGAACCGCGCGGACGGCGCGTAGAGCCCCGTCGTCTGATAGCCCCAACTCGGGTCATAGGGATGTTCGGAGATGGGCAGGAATTCGATATGGGTGAACCCCATCTCGACCACATAGGGGATCAGCCGCCCGGCCAGCGCGTCCCAGCTTAGATACCAGCCATTCTCGTCACGGTCCCAAGACCCGGCATGAACCTCGTAGATGCTGATCGGCACGCGGCGCGGGTCGATCCTGGACCAATGCTCGCGATGGGGGGCGTCCTTCCAGACATGCTGGGGCGGGGCGGTCGTCACCGAGGCGGTCTTGGGGCGAAGCTCGGCGGCGAAGGCGAAGGGGTCGGCCTTCATCGGCTGTTCCGCGCCATGCGGGCCGGTGATCGCGAACTTGTAGGCGCGGCCCTCGCCGATATCGGGGATGAAGATTTCCCACACCCCGACATCCAGCCGCCGCCGCATCACATGGCGGCCGGGATTCCAGTCGTTGAAATCGCCGACGACCGCCACCCGCTCGGCATTGGGGGCCCAGACGGCGAAGTGCACACCGGCCACGCCCTGATGCTCGATCAGATGCGCGCCCATCTTGTCGTACAGGCGGAAGTGATTGCCCTCGCCCATCAGGAAATCGTCCAGCGGGCCGAGCACGGGGCCGAAGCTATAGGGATCGGTGATCCACCATTCCGCACCGTGACCCTTGGCGCGATATTTGACCGGCTGGGGCTCGCCCGACACCGCGGCTTCGAACAGGCCGCGGGGATCGACCTGCTTCAGATCGCCCAAGGCCTTGCCGGTCAGGTCATGCGCGGTCACCTCCTCCGCCCCCGGCACCAGGGCGCGGAGGAACGTGCCGTCCGGCCCCTGATGGGGCCCCAGCAACGCGAAGGGATCGGCGTTGCGGCCTTCGATCAGGGCATCCAGAGCGGCACGGGGCGGTTTCACATCACGTTCCAGATTTCCTCGGCATATTGCCGGATGGTGCGATCGGAGGAGAACCATCCGACTTTCGCGACATTGTGGATGGCCGAGGTCGCCCAGCCCGCCTGGTCCTGCCAGCGGGTGTCGACCTGACGCTGTGCGGCGGCATAGGCGTCGAAATCGGCGGCGACCATGAACCAGTCGCCATCGTACAGCCCGCCCATCAGCCCGGCATAACGGCTGGGATCGTCGGGCGAGAACACGCCCGAGGCGATGGCGGAGACGGCCTGGCGCAGTTCCGGACTGTTCTCGATCGCCTCGCGCGGGTTGTAGCCGTCGCGGCGCTTGGCCGCGACCTCGTCGGCGGTCAGGCCGAAGATGACGATGTGATCGTCACCGACATGCTCCTTGATTTCGACATTGGCACCGTCGAGCGTGCCGATGGTCAGCGCGCCGTTCAGCGCGAACTTCATGTTGCCGGTGCCCGACGCTTCCATGCCCGCGGTCGAAATCTGTTCCGACAGGTCGGCGGCGGGAATGATCTTCTCCGCCAGGCTGACATTGTAGTTGGGGATGAAGCCGACCTTCAGCAGATGGCCGACGCTGGGGTCCGAATTGACCCGGCGGGCGACGTCATTGGCCAGTTTGATGACCAGCTTGGCATTGTGATAGCTCGACGCCGCTTTCCCTGCGAACAGCTTGACGCGCGGGGTCCAGTCGCGTTCGGGATGGCTGCGAATCTGGTCGTAGAGCGCCACCGTCTCGATGATGTTGAGCAACTGGCGCTTATATTCGTGGATGCGTTTGATCTGGACGTCGAACAGCGCATCGGGGTCCACGCGCAGCCCGCTCGATTCCCGGAGATAATTTGCCAGCCCCACCTTGTTGGAACGTTTGATCCTGAGGAAGCGTTCCCGGAAATTCGCGTCCTGTGCGAATTCCGTGAGCGCTACTAGCCTCTCGGCGTCGTCCTCGAAACCAGGGCCGATCGCCTCGCGGATCAGCGCGGTCAGTTGCGGATTGCATTGCTGCAACCAGCGGCGCGGGGTGATGCCGTTGGTCTTGTTGTTGATCCGCGTCGGATAGAGCCGATGCAGGTCGGCGAAGACCGTCTGCTTCATCAGCTCGGTGTGCAGCGCGGCGACGCCGTTGACGCTGTGGCTGCCCGCAAAGGCCAGGTTCGCCATGCGCACCCGCCGCTCGCCGCCCTCGTCGATCAGGCTGATCGCGGCGATGGCGCGGTCGTCCATCCCCTCGACCGCGCGGGCCTCGCGCAGCAGCTTGGCGTTGATCGCATAGATCAACTGCATGTGTCGCGGCAGCAACCGCTCGAACAGGTGGAGCGGCCAGCTTTCCAGCGCCTCGGGCAGCAGCGTGTGGTTGGTATAGCCGAAGGTGCGCCGCGTGATGTCCCACGCCTCGTCGAAGCCCAGATCGTGCTGATCGACCAGCAGCCGCATCAACTCCGCCACCGAGACGGCGGGGTGGGTGTCGTTGAGCTGGATCGCCGCCTTGTCGGGCAGGGTGCGGATATCGTGGAAATACTGGATATGCCGCCGGACGATGTCCTGGAGCGAGGCGGAGGAGAAGAAATATTCCTGTCGCAGCCGCAGTTCCTGACCCGCTGGCGAACTGTCGGAAGGATAGAGGACGCGGACCAGCGTCTCCGCCGCCAACTGCCCCGCCAGTGCGCCCGTATAGTCGCCCGCATTGAACCGATCGAGCCGGATCGGGTCGATCGCCTGAGCCGTCCATAGCCGCAGCGTGTTGACCCGCTTGCCGCGCCAGCCGACCACGGGGGTATCGACCGCGATGGCCTCGATCGCCTCGGCGGGCTTCCAGTGGACCGCACCCGTCTCGGTCCCGATCACCTCGCCGCCGAAGCCGACGAAATACGCGCTCTCGCGCCGCTCGAATTCCCAGGGGTTGCCATGGCTCAGCCAGGTTTCGGGGAGTTCCACCTGCCAGCCGTCATCGATCCGCTGGCGGAACATGCCGTTCACATAGCGGATGCCATAGCCGTAAGCGGGCAGGTCGAGGCTGGCGAGGCTCTCCATGAAACAGGCCGCCAGCCGCCCCAGGCCGCCATTGCCCAGCGCCGCGTCGGGTTCGATCTCCTCCAGCGCGGCCAGATCCACGCCCAGCGTCTGGAGCGCGCCCGCCACCTGCGCCATCACGCCCAGATTGGACAGCGCGTCGCGCAGCAGCCGCCCGATCAGGAACTCCAGGCTGAGATAATAGACCCGCTTGGCCCCCGCCGCATGGGCTTCGCGGGTGGAGGCCATCCAGCGTTCGATAATGTCGTTGCGGACGGTCAGGATGGTCGCGGCCAGCCAGTCGTGCGGCCGCGCATTGGCGGCATCCTTGCCGATCCGGTGCACCAATGTGTCGATGATCGCGTCGGCCAGCGGTCCGGTGTCGTCGACATGCAGGGTGGTGATGGTGGTCGTCATTGATTCGGGCGTCCCTGTCGGTCCAGTCGCGCCCAGCTTAGCCGCGCTACAAGTGAAGTCACGCGGCATTCCCTCGCAACTGCGAAAGAGATCAGCCCGTCGTCAGCCCCCACAACAGGGTCAGGTTCAGGGCGATGATGATCGCCGCAATGATCCAGGCCAGGATGCGCAGCCAGACCGGGCTGGCGAAGGGCCCCATCATCCCCCTGTCCGCCGTGAAGCGGACCAGCGGCACCACCGCGAAGGGGAGTTGCAGGCTGAGGATCACCTGGCTGAGCACCAGCAGCCTGGTCGCGCCCGTCTGTCCGCTCGCGCCCACGACCAGCACGGCGGGAATGATCGCCAGCCCGCGCGTGATGAGCCGCCGCAGCCAGGGGGCGAGCCGCAGGTCGAGGAAGCCCTCCATCACGATCTGCCCGGCCAGCGTCCCCGTCACCGTCGAATTCTGGCCCGAGGCGAGCAGCGCCACGCCGAACACCACGCTCGCCGCGCCCGCGCCCAGCATCGGGGCGAGCAGGCGGTACGCCTGGTCGATCTCCGCCACATCGGTCCGCCCCGCGACGTGGAAGGTGGCCGCCGCGACGATCAGGATCGCGGCGTTGATGAAGAAGGCGAAGAACAGCGCCACCGTGCTGTCGATCGTCGCCATGTTGATGGCGTCGCGCTTGCCCTCGGTCGTGAGGCCATAGGCGCGGGTCTGCACCACCGAGGAGTGGAGATAGAGATTATGCGGCATCACCGTCGCGCCGAGAATGCCGATCGCGATGTAGAGCATCGCCGGGTCGGTCACGATGCGGGTGGAGGGAATGAAACCCGCCATCACCGACCCCGGATCGGGGCGCGAGGCGATCAACTCGTAGAGGAAGCAGCCGCCGATGATGAGGAGGAGCGCGATGATGAACGCCTCCACCTTGCGGAACCCGTAACGCTGGAGCGCGAGGATCAGGAAGACGTCGAGGCCGGTGATGAGGACACCCCAGACCAGTGGCAGGTCGAACAGCAATTGCAGCGCGATGGCTGTGCCCAGCACCTCGGCCAGATCGCAGGCGATGATCGCGATCTCGCAGAGTAGCCACAGGATGCGCGAGACGGGCTTGGAATAGGCCGCGCGGCATGCCTGCGCCAGGTCCAGCCCGGCGGCGATGCCCAGCCGCGCCGACAGCGCCTGAAGGATCATCGCCATGATGTTGGACAAGAGGATGACCGAGAGGAGGGCATAGCCATAGGCCGATCCGCCCGCGATATCGGTCGCCCAGTTGCCCGGATCCATATAGCCGACCGCGACCAGATAGCCCGGCCCGGCAAAGGCGAACAACCGTCGCAGGAAGGAGGCTCCCTCCGGGATGGCGATCGAACGATGGCTTTCGGCAAGCGAGCGGGTGGCGGGCGTGGCTACGGTCATCGACCTTGAGATGTGACGGAAATGCGCCAACGCGACAACCCGGCAAAGCGTTGCGGCAGATCAAGCTGGGGGTGTCATCCCGGCACGGGCCGGGATCTCTTTCGATAGGTGGTTTCGGTCGCTAAAGGCCCCAGCCTGCGCTGGGGCGACGGTATGGAGCGTTACCCCTCCCCTTCAGGGGATTGTTGCGAAACCCATTGCACCATCCCGGCGAAGGCCGGGATCCAGTTGGGATGGCGTTGGTAGGTCATTCCCATCGCGACGTCACTGGACCCCGGCCTTCGCCGGGGTGGTGCGTGAAAGGATCGGACGGTGAACTTTCGCGACGATCCCTGAGGGGGGCTATCCCCAGCGGCCACCCCATGTCGTCATGGTCTAGCCCGCGCTGCCCACCACCGCACAGGCCAGCGCCATCAGCAGCCCGGCGAACCGGTTCGACCGGAACCGGTACAGCGCGCCCGCGCCGTCGTCGGGCTTCAACGTCGCAACCTGCCACGCCAGATGCACCGCGACCGGCACCAGCGCGGCGACCGCCAGCGGATCGGGCCGCACCAGCCAGATCGCGCCCGCCCAGCACAGCACCGCCGCGACGTAGAAGGCCCCCACACCCGGCTTGACATGCGCCCCCATGCGCAATGCCGAGGAACGGACCCCGATCAGCGCATCGTCCTCGCGGTCCTGAAGCGCATAGATGGTGTCGTATCCGATCACCCAGGGGATGGACCCGGCATAGAGCAGCCAGAGCGGCGTCGAGAGTTCCCCGGCCACCTCCACCCAGCCGACCAGTGCCGCCCAACTGAACACCATGCCCAGCCACGCCTGCGGCCACCAGGTGATCCGCTTCATGAAGGGATAGGCCGCGACCGGCGCGAGGCTGGCCACCGCGACGATCGCGGCGAGGGGCCGCAACTGCACCAGCACGACCAGCCCGATCAGGCACAGCACGCCCAGCCAGATCGCCGCCAGCTTCACCGACACAAGCCCCGAAGGAATCGGCCGCGCTCGCGTCCGCGCCACCTTGGCATCCAGATCGCGATCGACGATGTCGTTGAAGACGCAGCCCGCGCCCCGCATCGCGATCGACCCAAGCAGGAACCACAGCACCAGCGGCCAACGCTGCGGCAGTCCGCCCGCCAGCGCGATCGCCCAGACGCCGGGCCAGAAGAGCAACCACCAGCCGATCGGCCGGTCGAACCTGGCCAGCAATGCGAGCCCCCGCCACCGGGGCGGCAGCCGCCCGACCAGTCCCTTATGCTCGCTATCGGGTACGATCTCGATGGTCATGCTCCCGCGCCTATGGACGTCCCCCGTGGCGCGCAAGTGCGTTCGCACCTATCTTCACGCCGTGACCTCCTGTCCCGTCTCCATCCCATGATCGGCCTGTCGGTCGCGGTCGGCCGTTTCGTCGAGGCGCTGTTCTGGGCGATCCTGCGTGTGGCGGGGATGGTCGGCGGGCTGGTGCTGCTCGCGGCGCTGGGGCTGATGATCCTCTGGTGGCTGGTCCGGCGGCGGCGTTAGGCGGCCAGTATCGCCAGTTGCGATCGAATCACGTCCAGATTGTGCTGCGCCAGATGGCTGCCGCGACCGGCGACGCTGCCCTCCAGTTGCGGACGCTCGCCGATGGCGAGGCAACGTTCCCAGGCGCCCTCGGCCAGCGGCAGCCAGTGGTCGAGCGCGCGGGCCGGTTCGGCCATCGCCAGGTCGAGCAGCAGGTCGCCCAATATGAAGAAATAATCGGGTGACTCCGGCCAGTTGGCAAACTCGCCGTCCGCCAGTGCCAGGGCCTCGTCCAGCCGTCCGGCCTTGGCCAGGAATGGGATGGCGGTGATGACCAGTTCGTGCCGCCAGTTCGCGGTCGGCGCGGTGGCCGCCAGCGCGCGGGCGTAATAGTCGCAGCCGGCGGGGATATCGCCGCGCATCTGCGAATCCTTGCCCAACTGGTAAAGGAGATAGGCGTCGTCGGGGCGTTCGGCGAAATCCTCGAGCAGCAACTGGTGGTTGCGGTCCTTCTTCCGCTCGATCTGCGCGGCACGATAGCCGTCATGCCCGATGTCGAGCGCGATCCGGTGGCGGGGCAGGGGAGAGGCGATCTGTTCGTGGACGCGCCCTTCGTAGACGACGCCGCGCGGCACCAGCCGCGTTACCCAGCTTCGCGACGCCGTGTCCGCCCCTTCCGCCTCGTTATGGATGCACGGGCACCCCAGCCGATCGGGCGCGGCGGCGCACCATTGGCGAATGACCGCGCCGCCGCCCGCGATCCACTCATCGGCATCGAGGATCAGGTTCCAATCCGCATCGGCCAGCATCAGCGCATGGTTGCGGGCGACCGCGAAACTGTCGGGCCAGTCGAGATGATGGACCTCCGCGCCCAGGTCCCGCGCGATGGCGACTGTATCGTCGGTCGATCCGGTGTCGAGCACGACCATCCGGTCGACCCAGGGCGCCACGCTGGTCAGGCAACGGGCGATGCTGCGCGCTTCGTCGCGGACGATCAGCACGGCGGCGATGTCGGTCGTGGTCCGTGCCATGGGCGCGACTTTCCCTCTCGGCCATGGCCGGATGCGATGGCGTCGCGCCGTTAAAGCGCATCGGGGTAAGGAAAGTCTGAACGCGCCCTATTTCGCCAGCCGTCCGTCCTCGAGCGCCGCCATGTCGAACGGGAAGAGCAGGTCGGGGTCGGGCAGTTTGACGTCCGTCGCGATCTCGGGCGGGGCGATGCGGTGGAGGATGTGGCGGATGATCGCGATCCGCGCGTCCTTCTTGTCGTCGGCACGGACGATATGCCACGGCGCGAAGGGGGTGTGGGTGCGGGTCAGCATCGCGTCGCGCGCCGCCGAATAGTCCGCCCATTTGGCCTGCGCGACCTTGTCCATGTCGGACACCTTCAGCGCCTTCAGCGGATCGGTGCGCCGCGCCTCCAGCCGTTTCTCCTGTTCGTCCTTGGAGATGTCGAGCCAGATCTTGACCAGCTTGATGCCGCTTTCGACCAGCATCCGTTCGAAATCGGGGGCGTCGCGGAGGAACGCCTCCTGCTCGGTGGCGGTGGAGAAGCCCATCACCACCTCCACGCCCGCGCGGTTGTACCAGCTTCGGTTGAAGATCACGATCTCGCCCGCCGCAGGCAGATGGGTGGCGTAGCGCTGGAAATACCATTGCGTCCGCTCGCGATCGGATGGCTTGGGCAAAGCGACGATGCGGGTGGCGCGGACCGAGAGATGCTCGGTGATTCGCTTGATCGTCCCGTCCTTGCCCGCCCCGTCGCGCCCTTCCAGCACGATGACGACGCGTTCGTCGGTGTCCGCCATCGCCATCTGGGTGCGGACCAGCGCCAGTTGGAGTGCTTCCAGTTCCTCGTGATAGTGTTTCGCCATCGTCACCTCCTTGGGGGGGAAGAAACACCCGAAACCGCAAAAGTGGCAAGCGCCGCGCGACCCGTGTAAGCGAAGCCGATGCCCGCTACCCCCGCCTGGCCGCCCCAATCCACCCCCCGCCTGTTCGTCGAGCAGATGTTGGGGGAGGGGCCGATCCGCATCGACGGCCCCGCCGCGCATTATCTGGTGTCGGTGATGCGCACCAGGGTCGGCGATCCGGTCAAGCTGTTCGACGACCGCAGCGGGGAATGGCTGGGCGTCGCGGCGTCGGTCGGCAAGCGTGACCTGACACTCGATGTAACCGAGCGGTTGCGCGAGCGCGAGGCGGTGCCCGATTTGTGGCTATGCGCCGCGCCGCTGAAGAAGGGGCGGGTCGACTGGCTGGCGGAAAAGGCGTGCGAACTCGGCGTCGCGCGGCTGGTGCCGGTCGTCACGCGCCGCACCGTGGTCGACAAGCCCAATACCGAGCGTCTGCGCGCACACATGATCGAGGCGGCCGAGCAATGCGGCCGTACCGCCCTGCCGGAAGTGGCCGAACCGGTGAAACTGCCCGCGCTGCTCCGCGACTGGCCGGAGGGGCGGGCGCTGTTCTTCGCCGACGAGACCGGGGGCGTCCCCGCGCTCGACGCGATGCGCGCCCATAAAGGCCCGGCGGCAATCCTGATCGGGCCCGAAGGCGGCTTCGACGCTGAGGAGCGCGAGGCGATTCGGGCGCACCCGTCCGCCATCGGCATCGGCCTGGGCCCGCGCATCCTGCGCGCCGATACGGCGGCGGCGGCGGCGGTGTCGCTATGGATGGCGGCGGCGGGCGACTGGTGTTGATTCACCCTATGGCGTCGCCGCGCGCGCCCGCGTAAGGCGCGGTTCATGAGCACCAAGACCGCGAGCACCGCCAAGGGCGCCATCATCGAGTCCCGCGACCAGTTGATCGCCAGCTTCGCACGCGGGGAAAAGCCCCGCGACCGCTGGCGGATCGGGACCGAGCATGAGAAATTCGTCTATGCGCTGGGCGACCATCATGCGCCCTCCTATGACGAGGCCTCGGGCATTCGTGCGCTGCTTGGCGAGTTGGAGCAATATGGCTGGGAGCCGGTGCTGGAGGGCGGCAACGTCATCGCACTGAACGGTGCGGACGGCTCGATCAGCCTGGAGCCGGCCGGTCAGTTCGAGCTGTCCGGCGCGCCGCTCGACAATCTGCACCAGACCTGTGCCGAGACAGGTCGCCATCTGCAACAGGTGAAGGCGGCGGGCGAGAAGCTGGGCCTGGGCTTCCTCGGTCTGGGCATGTGGCCCGACAAGACCCGCGCCGAACTGCCGATCATGCCCAAGGGCCGCTATGCGATCATGCTGCGCCACATGCCGCGCGTCGGCTCGCTGGGGCTCGACATGATGCTGCGCACCTCGACCATCCAGGTGAATCTGGATTATGCGTCCGAGGCCGACATGGTGAAGAAGTTCCGGGTCGGCCTGGCGTTGCAGCCGCTGGCGACCGCGCTGTTCGCCAACTCGCCCTTCACGGAAGGGAAACCCAACGGCATGCTCTCGTTCCGCAGCCATATCTGGTCGGACACCGACCCCGCGCGCACCGGCATGCTGCCCTTCGTGTTCGAGGACGGGTTCGGTTACGAGCGCTATGCCGACTATGCGCTCGATGTGCCGATGTATTTCGTCTATCGCGACGGCAAGTATATCGACGCGGCGGGCCTGTCGTTCCGTGACTTCCTGAAGGGCGAGCTGTCGGTCCTGCCGGGCGAGTTGCCGACGATCGAGGACTGGAACGACCATCTGTCGACCGCCTTTCCCGAGGTGCGGCTCAAGACCTTCCTGGAGATGCGCGGCGCCGATGGTGGCCCGTGGAACCGCATCTGCGCGCTGCCCGCGCTTTGGGTCGGGCTGCTCTATGACGACGCGGCGCTGGATGCGGCCTGGGATCTGGTCAAGGGCTGGTCGCTGACCGAGCGGCAGGCGCTGCGGGACGCGGTGCCCGAACTGGCCCTCGACGCGCCGCTGCCGGGTGGCGGGCGGTTGCGCGATATCGCGGGCGAGGTGCTCGACATCGCCCATGCGGGGCTTGCCGCACGTGGGCGGCTGAACGGGGCGGGGGATAACGAGACCGGCTTCCTCGACCCGCTGCGCGAGATCGTCCGCTCGGGCAAGGTGCCCGCGCAAGGGTTGCTCGATCGGTATAACGGCGAATGGGGTGGGGACATCGCGCGGGTTTATGGCGAAGCGAGCTTCTGAGGTTTTCCCGTAAGCTTCGACTTCGCTCAGCCTGAATCGGCTCACAGCCTCCGTTCAGCCTGAGCGAAGTCGAAGGCCAAGGGAATCCCTACCGCCCCAATACCCACCGAAAGAATCGCGGCACCAAACCGTACTGCGCCATCCACGCCGAATAATCCCGATACGTCGGATCGGCCGACAAATGCCGTTCCTCGGTCCGCGCGCGCCAGTAATAGATCCCGCTGACCACCCCCAGCAGCAGCGTACTCCGCGCCGCATCCACCCATGAGCCCGTCGTCAGCACGGGGATGGTCGCGATCCACCAGAAGATGTTCTTCGACAGATAGGCCGGATGTCGCGACACCGCATAGGGCCCGTGGGTCAGGATGCCCCGGTGGGTCAGGTTGGAAAAGCGGATACCGAACGCCACGGTCGACCAGGCATAGACGGCCGTCAGCCCGACCAGCACCGCTCCGATCGCGGCCAGCACGACGGGATGCCCCGCGAACCAGTAACTCCACTCCGCCGTGCCCGGTCGATAGTCGAGCGGCCCGCCATTGGTCATCAGGATCGTCGGCGGGTAACAGATCAGCGCCGCTGCCCACGCCGCCGCATAGGGATTGGCCGAGCGGATATGCGCATCGAGCGGCCGCAGGGTCAGCATATATCCGACCGTGGCGAAGGCGACGTCGATCAGGAACATCAGCGTGATCAGCCAGTTGGCCAGCGCCACCGGATCGTGCAGCACCACGGACAGGTCGCCACGCACGAACATCCCGAACCCGCCCGGCACCACCCCCAGCATGAAGGGCAGGAAGAACGCCTTCACCGCCCATGCCCGCAGATGGGCATGGATCGCCTCCGCCTCCACCCCCGGCTGCCCGGTCAGCCACGCCCCCAGCATCCAAGCGCCGTCCCTGGGCTCCACCAGCCGCCGGTCGAGCCACAACACATAAGGAATGGACAGCAGGAACAACGCCGGCGCGGCCCAGGCCAGGCAGTTCATCGCGAACAGGAAAATGCCCTGCCAATAGAAGCGCCCCGTTGCGAAGATCAGCGCGATCCCGCCGAAGGTCGCCCATAGCCCGGCCAGCTTGGTCAGGCTGATGTCCAGAGTCTCGCGATACGGACGCGGATGCTCCCAGTCGATGCCGGTCGAGGGACGGCGATGCACTTGGTCGACCAGGACCGACCAGAGCAGCATCGGCACCCCGGCGCACAGCAGATGGAACAGCGCCGCATAAGGCCCGTCCAGATGCCGCCACCGCGCTAAGGCGATCCACGCGACCGATCCGACCAGCCCCGCCAGCCCGACGCCATGGCTGACGGCGGAGGCGGGGCTGGTCGGATCGGTCGCGTGGATCGCCTTAGCGCGGTGGCGGCATCTGGACGGGCCTTATGCGGCGCTGTTCCAT
>NZ_JAXCMJ010000031.1:0-48064 GCF_038084995.1 Sphingomonas sp. 2378 | reverse complement strand
CAGCAAGGCGGGCAGTCCGAAGATCCTGCCAGAATGCACCCTGCCGCTGACCGGCAAGGCCTGTGTCGACCTGATCGTCACCGACCTGTGCGTCATGGCGTGCGACAAGCCGGGCCTGCGGCTGATCGAAATGGCCCCCGGCGTCACGCTGGAGGAGGTGCGCGCCAAGACAAGCGCGCCGTTCGCCACGAATATACTGGAAGGCGTCGCCTGATGCCGTTCGTGACATCCGACGGAGCCGACATCTACTGGAAGGTCGAAGGCCAAGCGGATCGGCCGCGACTGGTGCTGCTCAACTCGATCGGCACCGACATGGACCTATGGAGCCCGGTCCTGCCGCTGTTGCGCGAACACGTCGCTCTATTGAGGATCGACACGCGCGGGCATGGCGCTTCGGATGCGTCGGCGGGGGATTATACCCTGGCCGGGCTGGCCCGCGATATCGCCGCGGTGATGAGTGCGGCCGAATGGGATAGGGCTCAGGTGGCGGGGGTGTCGCTGGGCGGCATGATCGCGATGCAGATGGCACTGGACATGCCAGACCGCGTGACGGGCCTGATACCGATCTGCACCTCGGCCGCAATGGACCGTGCCGCCTGGACCACCCGCGTCGACACGGTGCGTCGCGACGGCATGGCGGGAATCGTCGATCTTGCCATGTCGCGCTTCCTCTCCCCAACCTTCATCGCCGAGCGGCCCGGCCATGCCGCAACGATTCGGCAAGGGCTGCTCACGATGCGGGCCGAGGGCTATGCCGGTTGCGCCGCCGCGATCCGTGACATGGCGCTGGCCGATCGGTTGAACGGGATCGCCTGTCCGACGCTAGTGATCTCGGGCGAGCGCGACATCTCGACGCCCTATACCGGGCATGGCGAGCATCTGGTCGCGGCCATTCCGGGCGCACGGCATATCGCCCTCCCCGCCGCCCACCTCGCGCCGTTCGAAGCACCCGATGCGCTGGCCGAAGCCATTCTGAATCACCGGAGTTGACCGCATGACCGCCGCTTTCCTCTGCGACGCCGTCCGCACCCCGATCGGGCGGCTGAACGGCGCCCTGGCCGATATCCGCGCCGACGACCTCGCCGCCGTGCCGATCCGTGCGCTGGTCGAGCGCAACCGCAGCGTCGACTGGGACGCGGTGGACGATACCATCCTCGGTTGCGCCAACCAGGCGGGCGAGGACAATCGCAACGTCGCGCGCATGGCGGTGCTACTCGCGGGATTGCCCGAGGCGGTGCCCGGCACGACGGTCAACCGACTGTGCGGCTCGGGCCTCAACGCGGTCGGCTACGCGGCCCAGGCGATCCGGTCGGGGGACGCCGAACTGGTCATCGCAGGCGGGGTCGAGAGCATGACCCGCGCACCCTATGTCATGGGCAAGGCCGCCTCCGCTTTCGATCGCGCGCAGCGGATCGAGGACACCACGCTCGGCTGGCGGTTCGTCAACCCGGCGATGCAGGCGGCGTACGGCGTCGACACCATGCCGCAGACGGGCGAGAATGTCGCCGATCAATGGCGCATCCCGCGCGAGGATCAGGACCGTTTCGCCCTGGCCAGCCAGCAAAAAGCCGCCGCCGCGATCGCCAGCGGCCGGATGGCGGCCGAGATCGTGCCCGTCACCATCCCCCAGAAAAAGGGCGAGCCCCGCGTGGTCACGCAGGACGAACATCCGCGTGGGACCACCTTGGACGCCCTCGCCCGGCTGAAACCCGTCGTCCGCGCCGACGGCACCGTGACGGCCGGCAACGCCTCCGGCCTGAACGACGGTGCGGCGGCTCTGATCGTCGCGTCCGAAGCGGCGGCGGGGCGACACGGCCTGACGCCCCGCGCGCGCATCCTCGGCATGGCCGCCGCCGGGATCGCGCCTCGCATCATGGGCGTCGGTCCCATCGAAGCGGCTCGCAAGCTGTCCCGGCTGACCGGCGTTGCGCTCGACGATCTCGACGTGATCGAACTCAACGAAGCCTTTGCCAGCCAGGCGATCGCGACCTTACGTGATCTGGGCATTGCGCAGGACGACCCCCGCGTGAACCGCAACGGCGGGGCCATCGCGCTGGGGCATCCACTGGGCATGTCGGGCGCGCGCATCGTCATGACCGCCGCCGAGGAACTGCACCGGACGCAGGGGCGCTACGCCCTCGCCTTCATGTGCATCGGCGTGGGCCAGGGCATCGCATTGATGATGGAGCGGGTCTGACGCCATGAGCGGGCGGGGGCAGACACCCCCTGCCCGCTTTCCCATCAGGCGGGCAGCCGCAGGATAGGCTTGATCGTCACGCCGCTTTCGCTGTCCGCGACGGCCTGGTTGATGTCGGCGAAATCATAGAACTTCACCAGCCGGTCGAACGGGAACCGCCCCTGGGCGTGGAGCGCGATCAGTTCGGGAATGAAGACCTGCGGCACGACGTCGCCCTCCACGATGCCCATGATGCGCTTGCCGGGCACCATGACCATGTTCACGTCGAAACTCGCCTCGGTACCCAGCCTGGGCGCGCCGACGATGCCGCAGGTGCCCATGATGGTCAGCGCGTCGATCGCCTGGCGCAGCACCTCGGGCCGACCGCTGCTCTCCAGCGTGAAGTCCGCGCCGCCGCCGGTGATCTCCCGGATCGCTTCCACCGCATCGGTTTCGCGGCTGTTGACCACATGCGTGGCGCCCAGTTCCCTGGCGAGGTCGAGCCGACTGGGCGTCACGTCGACGGCGATGATCGTCGTGGCACCCGCGACGCGCGCGGCCATGATCGCGCTGAGGCCGACCGCGCCCGAACCGAAGGCGGCGAAGCTGGCTCCCGACGGCACCTTCAGCGCGCGCAGCACCGCCCCCGCGCCGGTCTGGATACCGCAGCCGAGCGGCCCGAGCAGTTCGAGCGGCGCATCCTTGGCGACCTTCACGATGTTGCGCTCCTGCGCCATCGCAAAACTGCCAAAGGAGGACTGGCCGAAGAAATGATCGTGCAGCGCCCCACCATGCGCATCGCAGGTGGCGGTCGACCCGTCCTTGCGCCCGCCGCCGAAATTCAGCGCGAAGAAGTCGCCGCAATGCGCCGGGTGGCCGGTCAGGCACGGACCGCAGACCCCGCACGAGGCGAAGCTGAGCACGACATGGTCGCCCGGCTCGACGGCGGTCACGCCGGGCCCCACCGCCTCGACCACGCCCGCGCCTTCATGGCCGAGCACGGCGGGCAGCGGCACCGGATAATATTGGTCGCGCACGATGATATCGGTGTGGCACACCCCCACCGCGACGATCCGGACAAGCACTTCGCCCCCTTGCGGGGCGGCGATCTTGGCCTCCTCGATCGCGAAGGGGGCGCCCTGGTCGCGAACCACGGCGGCGGTGATACTGCGCATGTCTGTCATTGTCATCTCCTGCATCATGTTATGTCGTTGCGAGCCGTCAGAAGGGATAGGCGGGTGCGGCGCCCTTGACCGTCACCCACTGCCAATGGGTGAACTCCTCCCAATTGGCCGGGCCGCCGATTGCGGACCCGTTGCCGGAGGCGCCCACCCCGCCAAAGGGATTGACCACCTCGTCATTCACGGTCTGGTCGTTGATGTGGAGCAGGCCCGCGCGCAGCCGTTCGCCCAATGCCATGGCACGGCCGACATCGCGGGAGATCACAGCAGCCGACAGGCCGTATTCGGTGTCGTTGGCGAGCGCCACGGCTTCGTCGTCCGTGTCGAACGGCACCAGCACCGCGACGGGGCCGAAAATCTCCTCCTCGAACGCCGCCATGCCGGGCACCACGCCGTCCAGCACGGTGGGGGCAAGGCACAGGCCCTGCGCTGTGCCCCCCGCCATGACGCGTGCGCCGGCGGCGACGCTACGGTCGAGAATGTCGAGCGCGTGGTCGAGCTGTGGCTGGCTGATGAGCGGACCGACCGCGACCGCGCCCGACATCGGATCGCCTGCGGGCAGCGCCTTCGCCTTGTCGGCCAGCCGGGCGGCGAAGGCGTCGAAGATCGCGCGGTGGACCAGGATGCGACCCGCCGTCATGCAGATCTGCCCCTGATGCAACCACGCGCCCCACGCGGCATTGCGGGTCGCGAGGTCCAGATCGGCGTCGTCCAGGATGATCAGCGTATTCTTGCCGCCCAGTTCCAGCGATACCTTCTTGAGGTGACGGCTCGCCGCCTCGCCGACTTTCCGCCCGGCTTCGGTCGAGCCGGTAAACTGGATCATCGCGATATTCGGGTCCGCGCAGAGCGCTGCCCCCGCCTCGCCGCCGCCGGGCAGCACCGACAGCACGCCGGCGGGCAGCCCCGCCCGTTCGAACAGTCGCGCGATCACCAGGCCACCGCAGATCGCGGTGCGCGGGTCCGGCTTGAGCAGCACCGCATTGCCCACCGCCAGCGCGGGCGCCACCGCCCGCATCGCCAGGTAGAGCGGAAAGTTGAACGGCGCGATCACGCCGACCACACCCAGCGGACGACGCCGCGCCAGGCTGAGCCGCCCCGGCTCGCTGGGCAGGACCAGCCCCTGCGCCTGATGCGGCATGGCCGCCGCCAGTTCGATCGCCTTGATCGTGATCGCCAGCTCGAACTCCGCCTTGGCGCGCACCGAGCCGCTTTCCCGCATGATCCAGGTCACGATCTCCTCGCCATGCGCCCGCGCCAGCGCCGCCGCCTGGACGAAGACGCCCGCCCGGACATCCGACGTCGCCGCCGCCCAGTCCTGCTGCGCGGCACGCGCGGCCGCCGCTGTTCGCGCGACGGTCGCGACGTCGACCGAGGCGGCCTGCGCCAGCACCGAGCCGGTCGCGGGTTCGAGGACATCATAGCCCTGGTCGCCCTCGATCCAGTTCCCGTCGAAGAACCGGCCATCGAGATGCGCGGCGTCGAGCAGGGATGTCATATCGCTCTCCATCATGATCGTTGAAATATTAGACGACGCGGTATCGAACGCCCCGCGCCTTCGGTCAGGCATCGACGGTGGCATGGACCAGGTCGGCCATGCGCTGGTGGCGCTTACAGCTGTCGGAGTCCTCCATCGGACCCGCCGAACGTTCCCGGTGCGGCCGGCATGCCGAATGCCGTCGGAATGGCATGGTACCCATCATCCGCTTCCTCTCCATAGGATGTCGCGTTCTGTCGTTGCGACGTGTCCGAAGCTCTAGCTTTTATGGAGGCAAGCATGTCGGGGCCGGTGCTGTCCGTCCAACACCAACTTCATATCCTGCCGATACCTGCAGGGTTGTTGGGGGTATTCAGCCCCGCCCGGCGAACAACGCGCCAGTCATCGAGAAAACCCTTAATCTTGTCCTCTCCGTCCGACACGCTATGTTGTTGCCCTCAACCGCGTTGGTACAGCAAGCAGGTACAGCGTGGCTGATCGCAAGACACAAAAAGCCCGCAAATCTGCGCCTTTTGTGACTGTGACATCCCTCCCGTAGGGGTCACCATTCCCGCGCCAAGTCGCGGAGTTTGACGGAAAACGGCGGAAATCAACGCTTCATTAGGTGCCCTATGCTACGAAAGGGTGCTACGAATGGGGCGTCGAATGAGTCACTCGCACAAGCGCGCGAGCTCGCGAAATGCATGGTTCCGAATGGATGTCCCCAAGGACATTCGTCACCTTGCCGGCAAGACGTCCTGGCAGCACTCCCTGAATACCGCAGAGCCCAATCTCGCCGCACAGCGTCGTGCGGCCTGGAGCGCGCACTACAAGGGCGAGGTGATCCGGCTGCGGAAGCTTGCGGCGCAAGAGGCACAGCAGTCCACCGACGAGCTCGTCGATCAGGCCTTCGACAAGCTGGCTCGATTCTCCTGTTCGATGGATCTGGCGGTCGCCGGCGAATTGCAGAAGCTTGCATCCATCGTCCGGTCGTCGTGGAGCAATGCCCATGCCCAAGCCGTGGAACGTCAGCATCTCGGCGAGGCCTGGACGAGTCTGCTCGACCCGGAACCAGCGTTGATCCCGTCGATCGACGACGATGAGGAGCGCCGCCGGTTCCAGCTCCGCGCCGAAATCCTCGAGAGCAACGCTGCGACCAGCGGCATCGTCTACCAGGAACTCGCTCGCGCGTTGCTGTCGCGCGGCGTGTACGAACCGCTGCACTTCGCTATCAGCTACCTGCCCTATCTGGTCCCCGCCATCGACCTTTCCACCAAGGCTGCCTATGACCGCGTCGCGCATGCCTATCTGACACGACTGGCCGAGCATGCGTTCGACTCCTGGCCGGTCGGCATCCGTGAAGCACTGCGCCCCGTCGTCACGTCGGCGGCGAACGGCGTCGCCGCGCCAGCGATAGCGCCGGCGCCACCGGCGTTTTCGGCAGCACCACCCTGCCCTGCCCCGGCCCATCATCACACGCTGGCCGAAGCCTTCAGTCTCTGGCGCAAGCGCAAGCGGATCACCGGCAAGGACAAGACCGCCGATGAGTTCGCGAAGGCGATCGCGCGCTTCGAGGAACTCACCGGCACCAGCATGGTCGAAGCGATCACACCGGCGATGGTGCGGACGTTCATCTCGCTGGTCGAGCAACTGCCGTTCCGCCCGAAGAAAGCCGTCAGCGCGCTGCCGCTGACCGAGCAGATCGCGCTGGCGCATGCGAAAGCATTGCCGACGCTTTCGCCGCCGACCGTCGGCAAGCAGCTGACCGCCCTCCGCGCGATCCTGAGCGTGGCCAAGGATGCGGAGTGGATCTCCGGCAATCCTGCGCAAGGCATCTCCGTCGAAGGGGCCGCCTGGGAAGGCGACGAACGCGACCACTTTTCGGACGAGGACATGCGGCGCATTTATGCCTCGCCGCTGATGACCGATCCCGATGCCTGCGACGACACGATGTTCTGGATCCTGTTCCTGGCACCGTTCCACGGATCGCGCCCCGGCGAGCATTGCAAGCTCAAGCCGAGCGAGATCGTGCAGGATGATGGCGAATGGGTCATGCGGTTCCGCCGGGATCGCCGCATCCGTCCCACCGCTGCCACGAACAATGAAACACGCCCGCGCAGACAGAAGACGCGCAGCTCGGTCCGGGACGTGCCGATCCATTGGATCCTGCTGGAAGCGGGCTTTGTCGACTTCGCCCGCCAGCAGCGGGACAGTGGCGCGGAGTGGCTGTTCGACGATCTCGAGGCCGACAAGTATGGCGACCGCTACAAATACCTGTCACGCCGGATCAACGACGCCTTACGCAAGCTCGGCATCCATGAACCGGACAAGTCTTTCTATTCGACCCGCCACACCATGAAGCGCGAGGGACGGCGGCTCAGGATCGACCATCAGAGCCTCGACCAGCTTGCCGGACATGCTCCCGTGTCGGTGGGGGGCCGCTACGGGCAAGGGTCATCCACCGAAACGCTGAAGGCCGACCTCGATCGCCTGGAATTCCGCAGTGTACCGTGGGACGATGTTGTCGCCTGGACGATATCATGAGGAAAAGCAGCATCGCGATCTGCGTGCTGAGGGGCATGTGGATGCCATAGGCCTGGGCGATGAAGATTGACGCGAACGTCATGTACATCATCGAACCGTCGAGGTTGAAGGAATAGCCGAGCGGAAGGACAAAGCTCGCGATCTTCGGCGGAACACCGAAGCGCTCGAGAGCCTCGAGCATTCGTGGGTAAGCTGCCTCGGAAGACGAGGTGGTGAACGCGATGAGCAACGGCTCCCGCACAAGCCGGATCAGCTCGCGAAACCGGGAACCGACGATCAGAAAGCCAAGCCCCAGCAGGATGCCCCAGAGGATGACGAGGCCGAGATAGAAGCCGCCCATGAAGACAGCGAGCTGACCGATGACGGTCGCGCCGCGTTCCGCCAGCGTCGCGGTGACCGCGCAGAAGACCGCAATGGGAGCCAGGCGCATGGCCTGCTTGATGTCAGCGATAGCTACGAATGGCTGATGGAGGCAGATGGGGCGATCCGACTTACTATCGAGGTTTATGATAGCCCCGACGAACCTGCACTCGCGTTCCGCAAAATGATCATCGAGCGGCCCGTTCCTCGATAATTCAATGTCCGCAATCCACCATAACCATACGAAATGGCACAGTGACATTCGCTACTAGGCTTAGCGAATTGGGCGCCTCGGAATTTATTTTGCCAAGTCGCTGAGGGGGGTATGGCGTATTTGCCTGACCTCGGCGACCATATTGCCACAGCGGGGTATGTGGCATGGCAAAGCACTATGGCGTTCTGACGTTCGACAATCGTGGTCCCATCAAGTCGTGGGAGCGGATGACGTCTATCCAGCGCCACAACGCGCGGACAGAGGAACTGCCCCATTGCGATCCGGCGGCACCGGAGCCTGAATTCCTGAAGGGTTCCGAAAGACTGGTCGAGGACGCGCAACGCGAATTGTGTTCGCGCGGGCTCGATCCGCAAGCTCTCCGGGCTAACGGCGTCATCGCCCATGAGGTGATCCTGACCGCATCGCACGAGTATTTTGCGCAGGGCGACGAAGCGGAGCGAGACCGGCGCCTGTGGCATTGGGTTGCCCGCGCCTATCTGGCTGCGATCAAGATCTGGCGGAAGGTGACCATCGTGCAGATGGTGCTCCACCTCGACGAATACACGCCGCATATTCATGTCGTCCTCATGCCGCTGGTAAAGAAGGTGTTCGGGCGGCGGCCGGAGGATGGCGAGCGCTGGACGCTGAACGGGCGCGAGATCACCGGTCCTGGCGAATTCCAGCGCGCACACGACGAATACGCGACCGAGATGAAGCCGCTGGGGCTGCAACGCGGCGTGTCGGGCAGCGGGCGCAAGTACCGGCCGTTCGCGGAGAAGGCCGCTGAGATGGACGAGCAGTGCAAGCGGGCGGCGGCGGCAGAGGCGGACGCCGCGAAGGCCAAAGTCGAGGCGGAGAAAGCCGAGCAGGCCCGAGCGGCACAGTGGGCGGACGAGTTCGACCGGCTGAAGCGCGACCGGCTCGAACTGGAGGAGGGCCAGCGCCTGCTGAAGATCGAACAGGCCAAGGTTCGTGCCGATACGCGGCTGGTCTTCCACTCGCTGCGCCACCGCTTCAAGGACGAGGGGCGCGGCGCCGATGTGCAGGAGCGCGTGCTCGATCAGCTGTGCGGCCATGTCCCCGCGACGGTTGGCGGTCGCTACGGTGAAGGCGCCGACCTTCAGGCGCTGAAACGCAGCCTGGATCGACTTCGGTTCGACTCCGTCGATTGGACCCGACTACGTACGGCAATCGGCACGATCTCCTGGGCGGATATCGTCTCCGAGATCGTCCTCCGGGTGAAAGCGAACGCGAGGAAGGGCATATGAGCGACGACCATCGCAATCGCTGAACCCGGCGGCGAGGTTATCGAGGTCGCCAGCAGCCTGTTGGTAGCCGGCACGGCCGTGGTCCTCCATGCCGTGACGGAGTGTGGCGTTACAACGCTGACCCTCGGCGACGGGCGTCCCTTTGAGATCGACTTCATCACCGACCCGATCCCGATCGACCATGGGGTCTCGATTTACCCGGACGGTAGCGACGAGCCGATCGCCCGGATTGAACGTCGCTTCCTGGCTCCTTGACCCAAAGGTGTGGCGGCCACAACATCAGTGACACAGTCGCCATACCGCATCTTTGCTGGTCTCAAGCGTCTTTTGCGTTCCCTTGCCAATCTGCGGCAGGCAGTAGAGGAAGCGGCATTTGGTCACGTCCGGAAAGAAGCCGAGTTAAGCGCTTGTAGTGATGTGGCATGGTAAGTAGAGGGTCACTTGCCCTGAACCGCGCGAGATTTGTCGGAAACCCCAACCCCTGAGAGAAAGGGCAATTTTTGTTGGGGTATATTACACCGCCGTATATCCGCCATCCGCGACGAACTCGGCTCCCGTGACGAATGCGCTAAGGTCGCTGGCAAGATATGCGACCAATGGCGCGATGTCTGTCGCTTGGCCTAGCCGCCCCAGCGGGATCAGACGGGTCCACGATGCTAGGGCCTCTTCCGGGCTAAGCGGGCGTCCCTCTGCATCAGTCGGCGGGTCCCAGCTTGCCCCCAAATTGGTCGCGACGGGTCCCGGCAGTACGCAGTTCACCCGTACACCTGAGGCCGCAAGTTCGGCGGCCACCGCCTTGCTAAGTGCCCGCACCGCGCCCTTTGTCGCGGAGTAGGCGGCATAACGCTCGCCGCCGACTTTGCCGTAGACCGAGGCGATGTTGATGATCGAACCGCCGCTAGCCTTCATCAGCGGTATCGCGGCGTGCATACCGATATAGACGCTATCGACATTGACCCGCTGTTGCCGATGAAGCCAGGCCACAGGCGCATTGACGAAGTTCCGGGACAGCATGATACCCGCGCAGTTCACCAGCACGTCGAGCCGCCCGTGTCGCGATCGGATATCATCCATGACGCGTTGCCAGTCTGCTTCGTCACCAACGTCATGTCGATGCAATGCGGCGTCTGGCCCGAAGTCCCCCGCGGTGCCCTTCAAGCCTTCCTCATTGAGGTCGCTGGCCTCTAAGATCGCCCCCAGAGTTGCGAAACTTCGTGCGATTTCATGGCCGATGCCGGATGCGGCCCCGGTCACCAGAGCAATCTTGCCATCAAGCCGGATCATATCTGATCTCCCACATTCGATCGGTCGAAACATTGTCGTGTAAAGGATTCGCCCAGCCATGGCAGCGCGCTGGCGCAATAGGCCTCCTGAGTAGGAACCCATTGATCGGGCTGATCGAGCGTCCCGGCCTTGACGATCGTGACGCCCGGAAAGGCATCTGCCACCGAAACGATAGGCGACCCGCAGCGCCCGCAGAAATGTCGGTTCACCACAAGGCCGGTATCGCCAGTGTCGCGAAAAACCTTTGTCTCGCCCTGCTGGTGATAGGCATCGTTGGATAGGACCCCAACGACAGAGAAGGCGCTGCCCGACTGACGCTGGCAGTGACGGCAGTGGCAGATCGCGACCATTAGCGGTTCCGTCGAAATCTTATAGCGAACCGCACCGCACAAGCATCCACCACTGCTTTCCAGCGCTTCAACGGGTTTCGTCATGGCGCAGCATCTCCCATGCGAGAGGGGAAGGAATAGTCCGCCACCCGGCAAGCATCGCCGCGACATCCTTCGCCGCGCCGATCCGTCCAGGCGTACGATCGAGGCGTGGGGCGGGGACGGGTTGCAACATACCGTCTTCAACGCCGTAGAGACCGCGGTGCCGGTTATGCGGATGGCTCTGAGCTTCGGCCAGTGTTAGCACGGGAACGACACAGGCATCGCTGCCGTCGAACAGTGCCGCCCAATGCGCTGCGGGACGGGTGGCGAACTCTGCTTCCAACCACGCCGTCGTCTGGGCCCAGGCTGAACGCTCCTGTGAGACGAAGGCCGGCGCATTGAGGCGGCTACAGACGATCCGCCAGAATTGCGGTTCGATCGCTCCGATCGCAATCTCGCGGCCATCCGCACACAGATAGCATCGATAATATGGGGCGACGCCGCCCAAGACATTCTCCGTCCTGTCCAAAGACAGCGGGCTGGCAGGTTGCGTGCCACTGAACATCGAGAGCATCGACGCAACCCCATCGAGGATGGCCGCATCCACGACCTGTCCATGCCCCGATCGTTCGCGCTCCACCAACGCCAGCATGATGCCGAATAGCAGGAACATCGACCCACCGCCGAAATCGCCGACCAGGTTGAGGGGCGGCACCGCCGGTTCTCCCGGGCGACCGATAGCGGCCAGCGCTCCGGTCAATGCCAGATAGGTGATGTCATGACCCGCCGAGCGGGCCAGCGGGCCATCCTGCCCCCAGCCCGTCATCCGACCATATACCAGCCGCGGGTTACGCTCCATCAGTATCGAGGGCCCGAGGTTCAGACGCTCCATCACGCCGGGCCGAAATCCTTCGATCACGACGTCGGCCAGATCGACGATCGCCAACGCCTCGGACTGGCCTTCCGGCGTCGTTAGATCGAGCGTGATGGTCGCCCGGCCACGATCCATGACAGGATTGGGCCAGCCATTCCCGCCGGGCCGGTCGATCCGCAGGACATCCGCGCCATGATCGGCCAACAGCATGGCACAATGCGGACCGGGGCCGATGCTGGCGAACTCCACGACCCGCAGTCCGGCCAAGGCCCCGCCGGACGCGGCAGATGAGATCGTGCCCACCATCAATCCTCGGGTGCGATCCGTATGCGACAATTCATGCCCATATCGCGGACCGCAAGTTGACAGGCGAGACGGGATCGGTCGGTGCGATGGGCGCTGCTGTCGAGCAGATCATCTTCGTCGGAACCGGGCGGCGGCGACTCCTCTCCCCCTGCCTCGACATAGACATGGCAGGTCGCACAGGAACAGCATCCGCCGCACATCGCCAGCAGTTCATCGACACCGGCCTCGCGGATCGCTTCCATGACACTAACATCGGCAGTGCCCTCGACCTCGATACGGTCGCCCTCACGGGTAATGACCTCGATCGTTGCCATTACGCCGCTCCCTGCGTGATGAAGCCCGACAAGCGCTCCGCGATCAGATTTTGCGCATCGCCGACGATCCGCTCGATCAGCTGGCGACAAGTCGGCACGTCATGGATCAGCCCCTGCACCTGCCCGGCCCAGACCAGACCCGCGTCCAGATCGCCGGTTTCCAAGGCCGTCCGGCCCTTGGCGCCGGACACCAGCGGCCGGATATCCTCGAACACGGCTTCGGGTCGCGCGGAAATTTCCACCACCTGATCCGATACGCTGGTCTTGGCCACCCGTCCGGTATTGTGGAAGCGGCGGAAGATCAGGTTGGTCGCGCGCTCGTCGTTGGCGACGATCAGTTGCTTGACCGCATCATGGATTGGGGCCTCGACCGTCGCACAGAAGCGGGTGCCCATATTGATGCCCTCCGCCCCGAGCGCTAGGGCGGCTACCAATCCCCGGCCATCCGCAAAACCGCCGCTCGCCAGCATGGGGATCGTCACCTTGTCGGCGGCGGCGGGGATCAGGACCAGGCCCGGAATATCGTCCTCCCCGGGATGTCCCGCGCACTCGAACCCATCGATCGAGATGATGTCGACACCCATCCCCTCGGCCGACAGCGCATGGCGCACGGCGGTGCATTTGTGGATGACGGTGATGCTGTGTGCCTTGAAGTCCTCGACATGCTCCTGGGGCTTGTGGCCCGCCGTCTCGACGATCGTCACCCCGCTGTCGATGATCGCGCGGCGGTACTCGGCATAGGGCGGCGGCGTTACCGAGGGGAGAATGGTCAGGTTCACGCCGAACGGCTTGTCGGTCATCCCCCGGCACCGCTCGATCTCGCGGCGCAGGTCGTCGGGCGTCGGCTGGGTCAGCGCGGTCAGCATCCCCAGCCCGCCCGCATTGGACACCGCCGAGGCCAGCTCGGCGCGGCCGACCCACATCATGCCGCCCTGGACGATGGGATGCGCGATACCCAGCATCCGGGTGACACGCGTCGCGAGCGCCATCACAGCGCCTCCACGATGGTGACGTTGGCGATGCCGCCGCCCTCACACATGGTCTGAAGGCCATAACGCTTGCCCCGTGCGCGCAGTGCGTGGATCAGCGTCGCCATCAGCTTGGTGCCGCTCGCGCCGAGCGGATGGCCGAGCGCGATCGCGCCGCCGTTGACGTTCAGCTTCGCTGGATCACCACCGACATGCTTCAGCCACGCCAGTGGCACGGGGGCGAAGGCCTCGTTCACCTCGTACAGGTCGATCTCGTCGATCGACAGCCCGCTCTTCTTCAACGCCTTGTCGGTCGCAAACAGCGGCTCCTCCAGCATGATGACCGGGTCGCCCGCGGTCACCGTCATGTCGACGATCCGGGCGATCGGGGTGAGGTTGTGCGCCTTCAACGCCCGCTCGCTGACGACCAGCACGCCGCTCGCGCCGTCGCAAATCTGGCTGGCATTGGCCGCCGAGATCATGCCGCCTTCCTGAAGCAGCTTGACCGCGCCGATGCTCTCCAGTGTCGCGTCATAGCGGATGCCCTCGTCACGGACATGCGGTTCGCCATCGACCAGCACCGGGACGATCTCGTCGGCAAAGCCCCCTGCCTCGGTAGCGGCGGCGGCGCGACGGTGGCTCTCCAGCGCGAAACGATCGAGCGCCTCGCGGTCGAAGCCATATTTGCGCGCCATCATCTCGGCCCCGGCAAACTGGCTGAATTCCTTGACGCCGAAGCGTTCGGCGATGCTGGGGCTGACCGGGCCGATGCCGATGCCTTCGCGCTGGTGAAAGCTGAGGTTGGAAAACATCGGCACCCGGCTCATGCTCTCGGTGCCCGCTGCGATCACCACGTCCTGCGTGCCCGACATGACCGCCTGCGCGGCGAATTGCACCGCCTGCTGCGACGATCCGCATTGCCGGTCGATGGTGACGGCAGGCACGCTGTCGGGCAGTTTCGACGCGAGCACGGCGTTGCGGGCAAAGGCGAAGGCCTGCTCACCCGCCTGGGTGACGCAGCCCATGATCACGTCGTCGATCGCCGCCGGGTCCAGGTCGTTGCGGTCGACCAGCGCGTTTAGGACATAAGCGGCGAGATCGGCCGGATGGACGCCGGACAAGCGCCCGTTGCGGCGGCCCCCCGCGGTGCGAACGGCGTCTACGATATAGGCATCGGCCATGTCAGGCTCCTTCAAAGTCGGGTTTGCGGCGTTCGATAAAGGCGACGATCCCCTCGCGCGCTTCGGCCTGGGCTCCGGCATGGGCGATGGTCCGGGCCTCATGGTCGAGATGATCGCGTAAGGACGCGGTCGCACCGTCGATCAGCAGGCGGCGCGCGGCACCCAAGGCAGCGGTCGGCGCGGCGATCAGGCGCGCGACCACCGCTTCGGCCTCGCTTGGCAGATCGGCGTCCTCGACCATGTGCGTGACCATGCCGATCCGCTCGGCCTGCTCGGCACCGATCCGCTCGTTGGTCAGGATGATAGCCTGCGCCCGGCGAAGCCCGACAAGGCGCGGCAGCAGCCAGCTCATGCCACCATCGGGGCTGAGCCCCACGCCGGTATAGGCGGCGGTGAAATGCGCCGAGCGGGCCGCGAGCACGACATCGCCCAATATGCCCAGGCTCAATCCCGCCCCCGCCGCCGGGCCATTGACCAGCACGACCAGCGGCTTGACCATCCCGGTCAGGGTGACGATCGCACCGTGCAGCGTATCGGCCAGATCGCGTAGGAAGGGCCCCGCCTCGCTACCCGCCGCCGCCATCGCGGCCACATCGCCGCCGACGCAGAACAGCCGTCCCGCGCCGGTCAACACGACGCAGCGTATCGTCGGATCCTCCGCCACGTTCCGCGCGGCCTCGGCCAGTTCACGCGCCATCGCCGGGTTGACCGCATTGCCCGCTTCGGGCCGGTTGAGCGTCAGCCAGGCGGCTCCCCCCTCCTTGCGGACCAGCACATTGTTCATCGACATGCCTCCATCGCTTCACGGGCCAGTCGTGCGAGGCGCGGAAAACTCGCCGCGCGTTCGCGGGCATGGGCGGAGGCCGCATTGCCCCGGATCACCCGTCCCTTGATCCCATGGAAGATCGCCGCGATGCGAAAGAAGTTGAACGCGAGGTAAAATTCATAATCCGCGATCCCGTCGCGCCCGGTCCGCGCGCAATAGGCCGCGACATAGTCCTGCTCGCTCGGCAGCCCGAGCGCCGCGACATCCGCCCCGCCCAGCCCGGCGACGATATCGGGCGGCATCCGGTACATCATCGCATGATAGGCGAAGTCCGCCAGCGGATGGCCGAGCGTCGACAGCTCCCAGTCGAGCACCGCCAGGACACGCGGCTCATGGGGGTGGAAGATCAGGTTGTCGCAGCGGAAATCGCCATGGACGATCCGGCTTTCGTCCCCCGCCGGGATATGCTCGGGCAGCCAGGCGACCAGCGCGTCCATGTCCTCGTTCCGCCCGGCATCGGCATCGTCCAGATATTGCCCGGACCAACGCGCAATCTGCCGCGCGAAATAGTTGCCAGGCCGCCCGTAATCGCCCAGCCCGACCGCCTCCGGGTCGATCCGGTGGAGCGCCGCGATCGTCGCGTTCATTGCGTCGAAATAGGCCGGGCGATCGGCCCGCGCGATCTCGGCAAAGGCCGCGTCCCAGAAGATGCGCCCCTCGACCATCTCCATCACGAAAAAGGGCGTGCCGATGACGCTTTCGTCCGAACAGACGCCATGGACGCGGGCCACCGGCACCGGCGTGTCGGCCAGAGCGGTCAGGATTCGCGCCTCGCGCAGCACGTCATGCGCACCCTTGGCCAAAGGGCCCGGCGGCTTGCGGCGCAGGACATAGCGGGTATCCGGGGTCGACAGCCGATAGGTCGGGTTGGACTGGCCGCCCTTGAACTGCTCGACGGTCAGGGGGCCGGTGAAACCGGGAATGGCCTGCGCCATCCACGCCGCCAGCGCCGCCTCGTCGAAGCGATGCGCCTCGCGGACCGGGGTGGTCCCGGCATTGGCGGCCTGATCGACAGCGGTCGCCATGGTCAGCGCCCCTGCCAGACGGGCGCGCGCTTCTCGGCGAAGGCGGCGGGCCCCTCTATGGCGTCCTCCGAGGCGAGCATCGCCTTCATCGCCGGATACTCCCAACCGGCCTTCAGCGCGCTCTCGACCGGCGCGTCCAGACCGCGCAGCACGGCGTCCTTGGTGGCGCGGATCGCCATCGGGCTGCACGCCAAAATCTGCTCGGCCCAGCGCCGGGCGGCGGCAAGCACGTCGCCCTCCACCACCTCGTTGACGAAGCCCAGCCGCACGCCTTCCTCCGCACTCACGCGGCGGCCGGTCAGCATCATGCCCATGGCGTGCTTCAGCCCGACGACACGCGGCAGACGCTGCAACCCGCCCGCCAGCGCCGCCAGGCCGACTCTGGGTTCGGGCAGCGCGAAGACCGCCCGCGTGCTGGCAACGATGATGTCGCAGGCCAGAGCCGTCTCGAACCCGCCACCCATTGCGACGCCATTGACCGCCGCAATCACCGGCTTTGTCATGTCGAACCGCCCGGTAAGCCCGGCAAAGCCGGTCGGGGGCACGACCATGCCGCCGCCGGACGCCTGCTGCTTCAAGTCGTGCCCGGCGCAAAACGCCTTGTTGCCCGCCCCGGTGACGATCGAGACCCATTGATCGGGATCGGTGGCAAAGGTGTCGAAGACGTCGGCCAGTTCGCGATGCGCCTCCGCATTGAGCGCATTGTACGCCTCGGGCCGGTTGATCGTCACGATGGTCAGCCGGTCTTCGCGGGCGACGGTGATGTATTGATAGGTCACTGTGCGGCTCTCCAATCCCGCTTGATTGCCTTGGCGAGGCTCCATTTGTGGACCTCGGTCGGCCCGTCATAGATTCGGAAAGCGCGAATCTCGCGGAACACCTGCTCGACGATGGTGTCGCCGGTGACGCCCGTCCCGCCCATCACCTGGACGCAGCGGTCGGCGACGCGCATCAGCGCCTCCGACACCGCGACCTTGGCCATGGAGCTTTCCGCGCCGCCGCTCTCGCCCGCATCCAGCACGCCAGCGCACCAGTCGATCATCAGTTCGGCCTGTTTCAGGTCGATCCGGTTCTCCGCCAGCATGAAGCCGACGCCCTCATGGTCGATGATCGTCTTGCCGAACGCCTCGCGGCGACAGGCATAGTCGGTGGCGATCTCGTTGGCGCGCAGGCACGCCCCCAACCAGCGCATACAGTGTGACAGGCGGGCGGGCGCGAGACGGATCTGGGCGTATTTGAAGCCTTCTCCGCTCTGCCCCAACATCTGGTCGGCGGGGATGCGGAGATTGTCGATGCGCACCACCGCATGGCCGCCGGGCATCGAGCTGTCGATCGTGTCCAGCACCCGCTCGACGGTGATTGCCGGGTCGGGCAGGTCGACCAGGAACATGCAGGCGCCATCATCCGACTTCGCCATGACGATCCCGACCTGCGCTCCTTGCGCGCCGGTGATGAACGCCTTGCGCCCGTTGACGACCCAATGATTGCCGTCGAGTACGGCGCTCGTCTTCATCATCGACGGGTCGGAACCCGCTCCGCCCTCACCTGCCGGTTCGGTCATGAAAAAGGCCGAGCGCGCTTCGCCCCGGACCAGCGGGTCCAGGAAGCGGCGCTTCTGCTCTGCGCTGCCCACCTTGCCGAGCAGATACATATTGCCCTCGTCGGGCGCGGCGGTGTTGACCGCCAGCGGCCCCAGCGGCGACAGCCCCGACTGGCGCAGCACATAGGCGGTTTCGCGCTGGGTCAGATGCTTGCCATTGCCCAGAATATGAGGTGTCAGTACGCCCGCAGCGCGTGCCTTTGCGCGCATCTCGGTGACCAGTTCGTCGGAGGGGCCGTGGGCGTCGCGTCTCGGATCCTGCTCATAGGGCACGACCACTTCGCGCACGAACGCAGCCACCGCCGCGCCGATCGTCTCGGCCCGCTGGGAGGGGGCGGGGCCGGTCGGGCTCATCGCGGGGCCATCCGGATCGCCCCGTCGATGCGGATCGTCTCGCCGTTCAGCATCGGGTTGGTGACGATCGCCTCGACCAGCTGCGCGAACTCATCCGGCTGGCCGAGCCGCGAGGGGAAGGGCACCTGCGCGCCCAGCGAGTCCTGCGCCTCCTGCGGTAACGTGGCCAGCAGCGGGGTCATGAAGATGCCCGGCGCGATGGTCATCACGCGAATGCCATAGCGGGCCAGTTCGCGCGCGATGGGCAGGGTCATGCCGACCACGCCGCCCTTGGACGCCGAATAGGCCGCCTGCCCGATCTGCCCGTCATAGGCCGCGACCGAGGCGGTGTTGATGACCACCCCACGCTCCTCACCCAGCGGATCGGCGGCGTGCAGCGAGGCGGCGAATTTGGACAGCACGTTGAAGGTGCCGATCAGGTTGATCGTCACGATCTTCGAGAAGGCGGCGAGCGGCAGCGGCTGGCCTTCGCGGTCGATGACCTTGGCGGGAGGACCGATCCCGGCGCAGTTGACCAGGATGCGCGCCTTGCCGTGCAGCCCTTCGGCCTCCTGGATCGCGGCGGCGACGGCGGTTTCGTCGGTCACATCGACCCGCACGAAATGCCCACCGATCTGCCGGGCCAGTGCCGTGCCGAGATCGGCGTTCAGATCGAAGATGGTGACCTTCGCACCCGTGCGGGCCAGCCGCTCGGCCGTACCGCCGCCCAGCCCCGATGCGCCTCCCGTGACGATGGCGGCTACGCCTTGGATGTCCATGACCCTGTCCCTTTCCGTATCAGATGAGTTCGATGGCGATGGCGGTCGCCTCGCCGCCGCCGATACACAAAGCCGCCACACCGCGCCGCAACCCCCGTGCTCGCAGCGCCGCGACCAGCGTGACGATGATCCGCGCGCCGCTCGCCCCGATCGGATGGCCGAGCGCGGTCGCACCGCCGTTGACGTTCATCCGGTCGCGCGGGATGTTCAGGTCCTGCATTGCGATCATCGCGACGGCGGCAAAGGCTTCGTTGACCTCGAACAGGTCGACATCGGCGACGCTCCAGTTCGCCCGCTCCAGCACCTTACGGATCGCGAAGACCGGCGCGGTGGTAAACAGGGCAGGCGCGTGCGCATGGGCGGCGGTGGCGACGATGCGTGCCTGCGGGGTCAGCCCTTCGGCCTCCGCCACGCTGAGCTGCGCCAGAACCAGCGCCGCCGCTCCGTCCGAAATGGAGGCGGAGCTGGCCGCCGTGATCGTCCCGTCGGCTGCGAAAGCGGGGCGCAGACCGGGTATCTTGTCGGGGCGCGCCTTGCCCGGTTGCTCGTCACGGTCGACCAGCACCGTACCTCCACGGCCGGTCACGGGAACGGCCGCAATTTCCCCGGCGAACGCGCCCTGCTCGATCGCCGCTTGCGCCCGCGCCAGGCTTTCCAGCGCATAGCCATCCTGCGCCGCGCGGGTCAGGCCATAGGTGCGCGCGGAGTCCTCGGCAAAGGCCCCCATCGGCTTGCCGCGATCATAGGCATCCTCCAGCCCGTCCATCATCATCGAGTCGATCACCCGGTTATGGCCGATCCGTGCGCCGCCGCGATGTTTGGGCAGCAGGAAGGGCGCGCCGGTCATGCTCTCCATCCCGCCCGCGACGATGATCCGCGCCGATCCGGCGGCGAGCGCCTCGGCCGCCATGATGACCGCCTGCATCCCCGATCCGCACATCTTGTTGATCGTCGTGGCTTCGACCGATGGCGGCAGCCCAGCTTTCAGCGCCGCCTGTCGCGCGGGGGCCTGTCCCAGACCGGCGGGGAGGACGCAGCCCATGGTGATGCGCTCAACGCGTTCCCCGGCGACCCCGGCCCGCTCGACCGCCGCCGCGACGGCGACCGCGCCCAGATCGACCGCGTTCAGCGTGGCGAACGCGCCCTGAAACCCGCCCATCGGCGTCCGGGCACTGCCGAGAATGACGATCGGATCAGCCATGATGCTCTCCCAGGCCACGAGCGATCACCATCCGCTGGATGTCGGACGTACCCTCGTAAATCTGGCAGACGCGGACATCGCGGTAGATCTTGGCGAGTCCGAATTCTTCCAGATAGCCATAGCCGCCCAGCGTCTGGATCGCTCCCGACACCACCGCTTCGGCGGTTTCGGAAGCGAAGAGCTTGGCCATCGACGCCGCCTGTAAGGCCGGACGCCCCGCATCCTTCAGTGCGGCGGCATGCAGTACCATCTGCCGCGCCGCTTCCAGTCGGGTGGCGAGGTCGGCCAGGCGGAAGCCGACCGCCTGATGCTCGATGATCGGCTTGCCGAAACTCTGACGGTCGCGCGCATAGGTGATAGCGATGTCCAGCGCGCCCTGCGCCATGCCGACCGACTGGGCCGCGATGCCGATCCGCCCGGACTCCAGATTAGCGAGCGCCATGGCATAGCCACGCCCTTCCTCACCGAACAGCGCGTCGGCGCCAACCCGGCAATCCTGAAAGCGCAGGCCGCAAGTGTCGGACGCCCCCTGCCCCAGCTTGTGCTCCACCTTGTCGACGCCGTAGCCGGGCGCGTCGGTGGGCACCAGAAAGGCCGACATGCCCTTGCGTCCCGCCGCCGGGTCGGTGACCGCAATGACCATCGCGACCGAGGCGATCTTCCCTGAGGTGATGAACTGCTTGGCCCCGTCGATCCGCCAGCCATCCTCCGTCCGCTGCGCCCGCGTGCGGATGGCTGCGGCGTCGGACCCGGCATCGGCCTCGGTCAACGCAAAGGCCCCGATCGCTGCGCCGCTGACCAGATCGGGCAGCCAGCGGTCGCGCTGCGCGGGGGAGCCAAAGGCGATCAGGCCGTTGACCATGATCGAATTCTGGATCGACACGATGGTCGACAACGCACCGTCCGCGGCGGCCAGTTCGATCAGGGCCAGCGCATAGGACACGTAATCCGCCCCCGCCCCGCCCAGTTCGGCGGGTACGGTCATGCCCATCAGGCCCATATCGCCCAGTTCGCGGAACAACTCAGGCGGATAGCCGCCCGCCGCTTCGAACGCCGCGGCTTGGGGGCGGATGCGCTCCTGCGCGAAGTCACGGACGGCGTCGCGGATCGCGACCTGATCGTCGGTCAGTACCAAAGGGCCTCTCCCATGCTCCCGTTTGCCGGGATGCCTGTTGCCCCATGGATAGCCGACAATGCCGCCACAGGCTTTGCCCCACATCGCCGTGCTTTTTCACATTTCTTGCGCCCCCGTTGCCGGGTGGCCAGCGACCGTGGTTCGCAACGGACATAAGATAAAAGGAGAGGCCCGATGCATCCGGCGAACCATGCCGCACGCCATCCCGACAAGCCCGCCATCATCATGGGCGGGACCGGCTCAACTATCCGCTTTGCCGAACTCGACACTGCGTCGAACCGGAGCGCGCACCTGCTTCGCGCCCTAGGGCTGAAGCGCGGTGACGTCGTCGCAACCGTCTTCGCCAATGCGCCGGAGGCGTTCATCCTGGGCTGGGCGGCGCAGCGCTCGGGGCTCTACCAGACCGCGATCTCGTGCAAGTTGAGCGCGCGCGACATGGCCTATATCCTGCGTGACTCCGGCGCAAAGTTGCTGGTCGTATCTCCCGCCTATGCCGATCTGGCGCGCGAAGCGGTGGCGGACATGCCGACGCTGCTGACCTATCGCTGGACGGGATCGGATGCCCGGTTCGCCGACTGGAACTTTGCCGCCAACGGCCATGCCGCAACGCCGATCGCGGACGAGAGCGCGGGCACCGACCTGCTCTATTCCTCGGGCACCACCGGGCGTCCCAAGGGCGTGATGCCGCCACTGCCCACCGGGCCGATTGACGCGCCGACGTCGCTGATGAAGATGGGCCAGGCGCTGTACGGTATGGGGCCGGACATGGTCTATCTGTCCAGCTCGCCGCTCTACCACGCTGCCCCCTTGCGCTGGGCGATGGCGGCGCAACAGCTGGGCGGCACGGTCGTCGTCATGGAGCGTTTCGAGCCCCAGATGGCGCTGGCGCTGATCGAACGCTACCGCGTCACCCACGCGACCTTCGTGCCGACGCATTTCGTGCGGATGCTCAAGCTGCCCGATGCCGAAAGACTGGGCCATGACCTGTCCTCGCTGCACGCCGTGATCCATGCCGCCGCACCCTGTCCGGTGCCGGTCAAGCGGGCGATGATCGACTGGCTCGGCCCCATCGTGCACGAATATTATTCGGGCACCGAATGCTGCGGCATCACCGCGCTAAGCAGCGAGGAATGGCTCCAGCGCCCCGGCTCAGTCGGGCGCGCGGTGCTGGGCCAGTTGCACATATTGGACGACGATGGCGGCGAACTGGCGCCGGGCGAGACGGGGAATGTCTTCTTCAGCGACGGCCCGGCCTTTTCCTATCTCAACGATCCCGCCAAGACTGCCCAGGCGCACAATGCGCAAGGCTGGGCCACCCTGGGCGATATTGGGCGGGTGGACGAGGACGGCTATCTGTTCCTGTCCGATCGCAAGAGTTTCATGATTATCTCGGGCGGGGTGAACATCTATCCGCAGGAGATCGAAAACCTGCTCGTTACCCATCCCAAGGTCGCCGATGCGGCGGTGATCGGGGTGCCCTGCGAGGAAATGGGCGAGACCGTGATGGCCATCGTCCAGCCCGCCGCCGGGATTGCCGGCGACGCCGCGCTGGCCGATGAATTGCAGGCGTTCGCCCGGCGCGAACTGGGCGGGGTGAAGACGCCGCGCCGGTTCGCGTTTCTAGACGAGCTGCCCCGCGAACCGACCGGCAAGCTGTTCAAGCGGCTGCTGCGCGACCGCTATGCCGCGTCAGGCTGACAGCAGGTCTTTCAGCGGTCGCGTCGTATCCTCAAGGAGGTCGGGCGCGATGACCGCCCCCGCCTGCACCAGCGCGCGGCCCTGGACATAGTCCTTCATCGCATTCACCGCGTCGATGGCGATCACCCGCCCCTCGCGCAGATACACCACCGAGAAACTCCGCGTCGCCGGATCGCCTCTCAGCACAGCCGCGTCATGTCCCGCAGACAGGCCGACGGTCTGGAGCTTCAGATCATATTGGTTCGACCAGAACCACGGCACCGCGTCATACGCCACCGGCCGCCCGACGATATCGCGCGCCGCCGTCACCGCCTGATCATTGGCGTTCTGGACCGACTCCAGCCGGATCACGGCACCCGCTGCATGAGGGTTTGGATGCGCGGCGCAGTCTCCGATGGCGTGGACATGGGGCAGGCTGGTGCGGCAATGGGCATCGACGATCACGCCATTGCCCACCTCCACGCCTGCCTCAACCAGCGGAGCGATGGCGGGGACAATGCCGATACCGACGATTACCATATCGGCGGGTAGCAGTTCGCCGCTGTCGAGCCGAACGCCGGTCACCCGATCCTCGCCATCTATGCAGGACACGCCGACGCCCAGCATCACAGTCACGCCATGCGCCCGGTGTTCGGCCTCATAGAAGCGCGACAGAGCTTCGCCCGCGACGCGCGCGAGCACCCGGTCCTGCGCCTCGACCAGCGTGACATTCTTGCCGAATTTCGTGAGCGCCGCCGACGCCTCAAGCCCGATATAGCCGCCGCCGATCACGACGATCCGATCAGCCGTTTCCAACTCGCCCAGCAGCCGGTCGACATCGGCGCGGGTGCGCACGGCGTGAATGCCCTTCAGGTCATGGCCCGCACAGCCCAGACGCCGGGGCTCGCCGCCGGTCGCCCAGATCAGTTCGCCGTAACCGATGATCTGACCGCTTTCGGTCGATACGGACCGGGCGGCGGGATCGATCGCCACCACCGTCTCACCGAGCAGCAGCGTCACCGCCCGCTCCGCCCAGAAACGCTCGGGCCGGATCAGGATACGCTCGAACGGCTTGGCCCCGGACAGATAGTCCTTGGACAGCGGCGGGCGTTCGTAGGGTGGATGCGGTTCAGCGCCCACGATCGCAATGGAACCGTCGAACTTCTCCTGCCGAAGCGCCACCGCCGCCTGCGCGCCTGCATGACCGCCACCGACGATCAGCACATCATAATGCGCGGCACTCACGGGATCAGCACCACCTTGACGCAATCACCGCGCTTCTGCGCCTCGATCGCTTCGTTGATCTCGGTCAGCGGGAAGGTCTGAACCAGCCTGTCAAAGGGGAATTGCCCGTTCCGGTGCGCGGCGATCAGTTCGGGTATGAAGCTCTGCGGATCGCTGTCGCCCTCCATGATCCCGACGACCCGCTGGCCATAGGTGATCATGCCCGCGATGTTGATGGTCAGCGCGGCATCGGCCTTGCCCGGCACGCCGACCAGCCCCAGCATCCCGCGTGGGGTCAGCGCGGCGAGCACCGCCTCCATCATCTCGACCCGCCCGCTGGTGTCGAAGGCATAGTCCACACCATCGGCCACGATCTCGCGGACAGCGGCCGTGACGTCACCCGCCATCGGGTCGACCACATGGGTCGCGCCCAACTCGCGGCCGAGGTCGCGACGCTTTTCGACCGGCTCGACCAGGATGATCGTCGTACAGCCCCGGATCTTCGCGCCCATGACGGCGGCCAGCCCGACCGGCCCGCCGCCGACGATGACGATGGACGCCCCCCCATGGCACGCCATGGAACGCATCACGCCCCCCGCCCCGGTCTGGAACCCACAGCCCAGCGGCCCCAGGATGGCCAGCGGCGCGGCCGGGTCCTCAACCTTCACGACGTTGCGCGCGCGAACGATGGCTTGTGCAGCGAAGCTCGACTGGCCGAAGAAATGCGAGGAGATCGCCTCGCCGTCCTTGGAATAGGCCTTGGACCCGTCCTCCAGCCGCATGCCCGCATAGTTGAGCGCGGGGAATTCGCGGCAATAGCTGGGCAGATGCTCGTCGCAGCGTGCGCAATGCCCGCAGCTCGAAAAGCCCAGCACCACCGCATCGCCGACCGCCAGCCCTTCGACACCCGGCCCCAGCGCCTCGATCACCCCTGCGCCCTCATGGCCCAGCACGGCGGGCAGCGGATAGGGGACGAACTGGTCGCGGAAGATCAGGTCGGTGTGGCAGAGTCCCACGCCTGCGATCCGGACCCGCACTTCGCCTTCGCGGGGTGCCTCGATCTCGACCGTTTCCAGGGTGAACTCGCCATGAGGCTGACGGGCGACGGCGGCAATGGTCTGCATGAAGGGCCTCTATTGAACGGTGTGGCGCCAACCGCTGGGCGTATCCCCGGCATATTGGCGAAAGGCGCGGGTGAAGTGGCTCTGGCTGGTAAAGCCGGTCATCTCCGCCACCTGCGCGATGGAAAGGTCGGACTGGCCGAGCAGGTCGCGGGCGCGATCAAGCCGGGCCTTCATCACATATTGATGCGGGGTGACGCCCGTCGCCCGCTTGAACACGCGGCAGAAATGCGAGGGCGTCAGCCCGGCCTGCGCCGCCAGCGCCTCCAGGCAATGATCATCCTCGGGGCGGCCGAGAATGTCGTTCATGATCTGGTGGATGCGATAGGCGGAGAAGTCGGCGCTGGGAAACGCCCCCTCGCTGCTCGGCGGCGAGCTGCGCAACGTGTGCATCTTCAAGGCGTCGAGCAGCGTGCCGATATAGGCCGTCCGCTCGACCGTCTGCGCGGCATAGAGTTCGCTGAGGATTTGCCGGGTCAGCGCGATGCCCAGCGGATCGGCAAAGGCGAAGCGCATCTCGCGAAACCGGTCAACCGCGCGCTGGTCCTGCAACTGGTCCATCGGCACCGAGACGGTGACGACGTCCAACTCGCCATCGATCCGCCAGCCCGTGCTGCACCCGGCGGGCACGATGGTGGCGCATCCCGGAATGGAGCGCGAACGGCTCCACTGGTCGGCTTCCCACAGCCGGGTGTCGGGCTTGCCACCGACATGGACGACGAAGACGGGATCGACGAGCGCGGGCAGTTCATAGCTGCCGATGAATTGCCGCCACCGCGCGAATTGCCACGATCCCAGGTTGACGCTGCGATCCGGCGCGCGGCCAAGCGTGTTGGCGATGATCTTTTCGTTGCTGGGCGAAAGCTCTGCCACGTTCATCTCTCCTCATACAGCCCGCAGAATGACGTCGAGGTTCTTGAGGCCGTTGATGAAGTTCGACCGGAACCGTCGCGGCGGTGCTTGCACCTCGAAAGATGTAACACGATCCGCGAGCATGTCGAACGCGACGCGCAGCTGCATTTCGGCCAGGCGCGAGCCGACGCAGACATGCTGTCCCGATCCGAAACCGACATGCTGCGCGCCCTTGCGGGTGACGAGGAAGCGGTCGGGCTCGGGAAAGACGGTCTCGTCACGATTGGCGGAGATGTACCAGAGCACGACCTTGTCGCCCTTCGCCACCCGCTGCCCGCCGACGGTGGTGTCCTCCATCGCCGTCCGGCGCATGTGCATGACCGGGCTGGCATAGCGCACCATCTCCGGCGTCGCGGTCTTCAGGACATCGCGGTTCTGGCGGATGATGTCCCACTGGTCCGGGTTCTGCGACAGGGCGACGATGCTGTGGCTCAGCGAGTTGCGCGTCGTCTCGTTGCCGCCGACCAGCACCAGGATCAGGTTGCCGATGAAGTCGCGGAACGGCACCGGCTGCCCGTCGATTTCGGCATTGGCGAGCAGCGAGGCGATGTCCGAGGTCGGCTCGGCCCGCCGTGCCTCGAACAACTCCTGCCCGAAGGCGAAAAACTCGCCCAGGGTCGCCGCCATCGCCTCGGGGCTCTGGCGGAACTCGGGGTCGTCCTCGCCGACGAATGCGTTGGTCCAGTCATACAGTTTGGGCCACAGGTCGATCGACACGCCCAGCAGCTCGGCGAGCGTCATCAGCGGCAGCGGCGCGGAGAGCAGCGGCACGATGTTGACCGCTTCATTGAGCGGGATCGCGTCGATCAGCTTCGTCGCCCGGTCGCGGATACGCGTCTCGATGTCGCCCAGCCGCCCCGGAGACAGGGCGGGCATGACGAACTTACGATAGCGGGTATGCACCGGCGGATCGCGCGAAATGAAGGGGATGCCGATGGCGGACTCACCCGCGCCGGTCAGCCCGACTTCATTCTCGTTGAAGATGCGATGCCCGCCATTCTCATGCGCAGAGGAGAACAGCAGAGGCTGGCGCGACACCTCGACGACATCGGCATGGCGCATCACGGACCAGAAGCCCGTGCCATCCTGTTCCGGGTTCCAGTGGACCGGATCGTCGCGGCGCAGTGCCGCGAAGAGGTCATACGGGACCCCCGCCTCATAGAGGCCGGGGTCCTTCAGGTCGGGGGTCGTGATCGTCGCCATGTCAGAATGCCACCCGGACAGAGCCGCCGAAGGTGCGCGGGGCGGCGGGAACGAGGAAGTTGTAGGGGAAGCCCGCCCCGCGCAGGTCGAGGCCGTAAGCATAGGTCTTGGCGTTCAGCAGGTTGGTCGCGAACGCCTTGATGGTGAAGCGCCCGGTGGTCAGCGCGGCGGTCAGATTGACCTTGGCGAACCCCTTTTGCTGCAACTCGCTATTCTGCTGCCCGGTCCCCGCCACGTTGATCGTGTTGAAGGGCGAGAAATATTGCCGCGAGAAATAGGCGACGCTGGGCGAGACAGTCAGCCCGTCATTGCCGTTGCGGAACAGCGTCAGGTCCACCCCGCCCTGCGCGGTGAAACGTGGCGCGAAGGGCAGGTCGTTGCCGTCTAGCCGGGTATTTTGGAGGGTCAGTTCCTTGTAGGTCGCATGGAGATAACCCGCCGACGCATTCACGGTCACCGCCGGGGTCAGACGCCACCGCGCCTCGCCCTCGACACCGTAGACCTCGGCCTTGGGCGCATTGACCAGGAAGGACACGGGCCCCGGCCGAGTATCCTGCACCTGCTGGTTGATATAGTCGTAATAGAAGCCCGACATGGTCAGGGTTAGCGCATTATCAAAGTACCGCCCCTTCAGCCCGACTTCATAGGCATTGACCCGCTCCGGCGCGATATAGTTGATGCCCGCCGACGAGGTATAGCCACCGCCATTGAACGCGCCCGAGCGATAGCCGCGATTGTAGCTGGCATAGACCAGCGTACCGCCCTCGAAGGTGTAGTTCAGCGACACCCGCCCGGTCAGCGCATTGTTGCGCCCGTCCAGTGCGAACCGCGCATTGGGGTTGTACGGGCAGGTGCCGGGTGCTCCCGAACAGGGCACAGTGGTCGCCAGCGGCAGGTCCGGCCCGCCGATATTGCCCGCGAACAGATAGGCGTAGCCGTCGCGATACTGGCTGCGGTCCCAGGTATAGCGCGCGCCCAGCGTCAGGCTCAGCCGCTCGGTCAGGTCGTAATCGCCCTGCGCGAACACGGCATAGGACCGGCGTACCTGGCGATAATGCTGGAAGAAGCCGCCATTCACCGTCGGCGCGATCGCCTGGCCGATATTGAAGCGGTTGTCGGTGATCACCTCGTCCCAGCCATAAAAGCCGCCGCCGACCAGCTTCAGCCGGGTGCCGTTATAGTTGAACCGCGCCTCCTCGCTGAACTGCTGGAAGCTCGACCGCCAGTTGATGTCGAGGATGTCGAGCGGCGATCCGTCGGCCGCCTGCTGGAGATTCTGCTTGCCGCCATCGCGCGAGGTGATCGAGGTGAAGACCACGGTCGGCGACACGTCATAGGCGATGGTCGCGGACCCGCCATACGCCTCGGTCCGGTTCAGCCCGATCCGGTTCTCGTTCGTCTCGAAAAAGCCCAGGCCGGTGCGGAACGCGCCCAACCCATGGATCGCCGCCTGCGCGCCCTGATCTCGCCCGCCATAGACCTTCAGCTTGATGTCGAGCGGACCATCGCCGGGCCGGATGCGAAGCGAAGCGCGTCCCTGCAACGTATCCTGTGAATTGCCGTCGCGCCCGCCGGGATAGACGTTGCGGATCTGGCCATCGCCCTTGGCATAATTGCCCGCGATGCGCACGCCCAGCTGGTCCTCGACCATCGTCGCCTCGACCGCGGCTTGCGCGGTGAAGGTGTTGAAATTGCCGTATCCCGCCTCGGCATAGCCTTCATTGCCGTGGAGGCTCGGCCCCTTGGTGATGAAGTTGATCGCGCCGCCCGTGGTGTTGCGGCCGAACAAGGTGCCCTGCGGCCCGCGCAACACCTCGACCCGGTCGAGATCGAACAGGCCCATGCCATGCGCAGTGCGGCTGGCGAGATAGACGTCGTCGATATAGACGCCGATCGGCGACGCCTGGTTGGAGTTGTATTCGTTGGCGACGCTGATGCCGCGCAGCGAAAAATTGGGTTGGGTCTGTCCATAAGGACTGCTGACCTGAAGATTGGGCACCGCGACCGCCAGATTGGCCGAGTTGGTGATGCCCTTCGTCACCAGCGCATCGCCACCGATCGCTGAGATGGCGATGGGAACGGTCAGGATCGACTGGGCGCGCCGCTGCGCGGTCACGATGATGTCCCCCGACGATGCAGTATCCTGCGAAGCGGTGGTGGTCGACGTTGCCTCGGTGGTCGGTGGCGCGCTCTGCTGCCCTGCGTCGACGCTTTGCGCCTGTGCCGCGAACGGGAACACGATTGCCGCGCTGGCGAACAGCGCCGCGCTGATCCTGGCCCTCATAGCCCTCTCCTATTTTTGCAGAGACTCTGTGACGGCCTCTTGCTGGATCATGTGTAGATCAGGTCCGGTCAGGCGGCTTTGCATGGACCTGTCGCGCTTTTTGACATTTCTTGCGGGGGTCCTGCGTTCCTTGCGCATGATCTGATAGCGCCCATTGCACAGACAGAGCGGACCGCGACCGACGGGACCGCCGGAGATGGAGAGCGAGATGGACTTCGATACGTCGTTCCACATGACGATCGGCGGCAAGCCGGTGGCCTCGGACAGCCTGTTCGACGTGCTCAACCCCGCGACCGAGCAGGTGCTGGCCCAGGCGCCGGACGCGGGCCCCGACCATCTCGACGCTGCCGTGGCCGCCGCCCGCGCCGCCTTTCCCGGCTGGGTCGCTACCCCCATCGCCCGGCGTCGCGCGCTGATCGACCAGCTGGGCGACGCGGTGATCGCCCATGTCGAGGACTTCAAGCGCCTGCTGACAGCAGAACAGGGCAAGCCGCATGGCGATGCCTTCAACGAGGTGATGGGCGCCGGGCTCTGGCTGAAGGGGGCGGCGACGCTCGACCTGCCGGTGACGGTCAATGAGGATAGCGCCGATCGCTATAGCGAGACGCGGCGGGTGCCGATCGGTGTCGTGGGCGCGATCGCGCCGTGGAACTTCCCGATGGTGCTGGCGATGTTCAAGGTCGGTCCGGCATTGCTGGCGGGCAATACGATGGTGCTGAAGCCCTCCCCCTTCACACCGCTGACGACGCTGAAATTCGGTGAGCTGGCCGCGACCATCCTGCCGCCCGGCGTCCTCAACGTCGTGACCGGCGGCGACCAGCTTGGCCCCTGGCTGACCGAGCATCCCGGTATCGACAAGGTCAGCTTCACCGGATCGACCGCGACCGGGCGGCGGGTGATGCAGAGCGCCTCGGCGACGCTGAAGCGGGTCACGCTGGAATTGGGCGGCAACGACGCCGCCATCGTCCTGCCGGATGCGAATGTCGAGGCGCTGGCTGAGCAACTCTTTTGGGCAGCCTTCGCCAATAACGGCCAGATCTGCATCGCGACCAAGCGCATGTATGTCCACCGCGACGTCTACGAACCGCTGAAAGACGCGCTGGTCGCCTATGCCAGGACGGTGCAGGTCGGTGACGGCGCGCAGCAGGGCGTGCGGCTGGGCCCGATCAACAACCGCCTGCAATATGAGCGGGTGCTCGACCTGATCCGCGACGCGCGGACCAAGGGCTATGACTTCCTGCTCGGCGGCGAGGCGGCGGAGACACCCGGATATTTCGTCCCCATCACGATCCTCGACAACCCGCCCGAGAACAGCCGCATCGTCCAGGAAGAACAGTTCGGCCCCATCCTCCCCCTCCTGAAGTTCGACGAGGTAGACGAGGTGATCGAGCGGGTGAATGCCAGCGAATATGGCCTGGGTGCCTCGATCTGGACCGGCGATCCCGACGCCGCGATGGACCTCGCCGCGAGGATCGTCAGCGGCACCGTCTGGATCAACGAAACGCAGCACCTTACCCCCCTCGCCGCCTTCGGCGGCATGAAGCAATCGGGGCTGGGTGTCGAAGGCGGGACCGAGGGACTGATGGAATATACCAACGCCCAGACCATCACCCGGCGGCGCTGACGATGGGCTCGAACTCGGTCGAACTGGAACGCCGCCGCGCCGCCGCGCGTACCGGTGGCGGCGAGAAGCGCATCGCCGCGCAGCACGCCAAGGGCAAGCTGACCGCGCGCGAGCGGCTCGACGTGCTGCTGGACGAGGGCAGCTTCGAGGAACTCGACATGTTCGTCGAACATAACTGCGTGGACTTCGGCATGACCGAGCAGGTGGTGCCCGGCGACGGCGTGGTGACCGGTTCGGGCACGATCAACGGGCGGCTGGTCTTCGTGTTCAGCCAGGACTTCACCGTGTTCGGCGGCTCGCTGTCCGAGCGCCATGCGCAGAAGATCTGCAAGATCATGGACATGGCGATGAAGGTCGGCGCGCCGGTGATCGGCTTGAATGATTCGGGCGGCGCCCGCATCCAGGAGGGCGTCGCCTCGCTGGGCGGCTATGCCGAGGTGTTCCAGCGCAATGTGCTGGCGAGCGGTGTCGTTCCGCAACTGTCCCTCATCATGGGGCCGTGCGCGGGCGGCGCGGTGTACTCGCCCGCCATGACCGACTTCATCTTCATGGTGAAGGATGCGAGCTACATGTTCGTCACCGGCCCCGATGTGGTGAAGACGGTGACCAACGAGGTCGTCACGCAGGAGGCGCTGGGCGGCGCGGTGACGCACACGACGAAGACCGGCGTTGCGGACGTGGCGTTCGAGGACGATATCGAGGCGCTCTTAGCGGCGCGCGACTTCATCGACTTCCTGCCCGCCAACAACCGCGAGGGCGTGCCCGAGCGGCCGACGGCCGACGCCTGGGACCGTATCGAGGAAAGCCTCGACACGCTGATCCCGGCCAGCGCCAACCAGCCCTATGACATGCACGAGCTGCTGTCGAAGGTCGTCGACGAAGGCGATTTCTTCGAGGTGCAGCCTGCGCACGGGGCCAACATCATCACCGGCTTCGGCCGGATCGAGGGGCGCACGGTCGGCTTCGTCGCCAACCAGCCGATGGTGCTGGCGGGCGTGCTCGACATCAATTCTTCAAAGAAGGCGGCGCGGTTCGTCCGCTTCTGCGACGCGTTCGAGATCCCGATCGTGACCTTTGTCGACGTGCCCGGCTTCCTGCCCGGCACCGCGCAGGAGCATAACGGCATCATCAAGCATGGCGCCAAACTGCTCTTCGCCTATGCCGAGGCGACGGTGCCCAAGATCACCGTCATCACGCGAAAGGCTTACGGCGGGGCCTATGACGTGATGGCGTCCAAGCACTTACGCGGCGATCTGAACTACGCGTGGCCGACCGCCGAGATCGCGGTCATGGGCACCAAGGGCGCAGTGGAGATCATCTTTCGCGGGAGAACCCCGGAAGAGATCGCCGAGCGGACGGCGGAATATGAGGCGCGCTTCGCCAACCCGTTTGTGGCGGCGAGCAAGGGCTTCATCGACGAGGTGATCCAGCCGCACTCCACCCGCCGCCGGATCGCGCTGGGTCTGCGGAAGCTACGGGGCAAGGCGCTGGAGAATCCGTGGAAGAAGCATGACAATATTCCGCTGTGAGTAGGGATGCGATCACCGCGCTGCTCATATTGGCCTTTGGAGGCCTGCTGACCGTTCATTGTCCACGTGCCGCGGTCCGCGAAGTTCGGGATGGCGTCGCTCGCGGTCGCAAGGGCGACTACCCGCGCGCGACGAGGCCTGTTCATTTCTGGACGACGATCGTCATGACGGCTGCCGCGGGGGTGCTGGGGATTATCTTGATGTCATCCGCCATTCTGACGTTGATCGCTCTTCAGAGTACCGATCTATGACCCTCGGTCGCCTCAACCATGTCGGCATCGCGACACCGTCGATCGCCCGGTCGATCGAAACCTACCGCACCCTGCTCGGCGCGACCGCGATCGGGGAGCCGTTCGATCTGCCGACGCAGGGGGTGAAGGTGTGCTTCATCGACGCCGCCAACACACAGATCGAGCTGATAGAGCCCTATGACGATGCCTCGCCCATCGCCGACTTCCTCAGGAAGAACCCGGCAGGCGGGCAGCATCATGTCTGTTTCGAGGTGGCCGATATCCATGCCGCGGTCGCGGACCTCAAGGCGAAGGGCGCGACCGTGCTGGGCGAGCCGCGTACCGGCGCGCATGGCACGCCGATCGTCTTCATCCACCCGCGCGACATGGGCGGGGTGCTGGTCGAATTGATGGAGACGCCGCATGGCCATTGACGGGACTCCCGCCCCGGCGAACGCCGGGGCCCAGTTGGGGGACGGCGCTTGGTTGGCGCTTCGCTCCACGAAAACCACCTTTCCAACTGGGCCCTGGCCTGCGCCGGGGTGGAGCTTTGCGTAAAATGGCCGAGATCGAACGCAACCTCGGTGAGGATGCCGGCGCCGCGCCGCCTCCGCCTGCGCAGCCGGAACCCAAAACGCAGCCGACTCTTGCCGATTGGCAGGCCGCCGCCACGAAGGAGGTCAAGGGCCGCGATCTCGACTGGCGGACGCCGGAGGGGATCACGGTCAAGCCGCTCTATACGGCGGACGATATCGAGGGCTGGGACCCCGGCCTGCCCGGCTTCGCGCCCTTCGCCCGCGGCGTGCGCGCGTCGATGTACGCCGGGCGACCGTGGACGATCCGGCAATATGCGGGCTTTTCGACCGCGGAGGAATCGAACGCCTTCTACCGCCGCAACCTCGCGGCCGGGCAAAAGGGGCTCAGCGTCGCCTTCGACCTCGCCACCCATCGCGGCTATGACAGCGACCATCCGCGCGTGGTCGGCGACGTCGGCAAGGCGGGCGTCGCGATCGACAGTGTCGAGGACATGAAGATCCTGTTCGACGGCATCCCGCTCGATCAGATGTCGGTCAGCATGACGATGAACGGCGCGGTGATCCCGATCCTCGCCTTCTTCATCGTTGCAGGGGAAGAACAGGGAGTCGACCGCAAGCTGCTCGACGGGACCATCCAGAACGACATTCTGAAGGAGTTCATGGTCCGCAACACCTATATCTACCCGCCCGAACCCTCGATGCGGATCATCTCGGATATTTTCGGCTACACCAGCCGCGAGATGCCGAAGTTCAACAGCATCTCGATTTCGGGCTATCACATGCAGGAGGCGGGGGCGACGCAGATCCACGAACTCGCCTTCACCATCGCCGACGGCATGGAATATGTGAAATACGGCGTCGCCAGCGGCCTCGATATCGACAGGTTCGCCGGGCGCCTGTCCTTCTTCTTCGCGATCGGCATGAACTTCTTCATGGAGGTCGCCAAGCTGCGCGCCGCGCGCGTCCTCTGGCATCGCGCGATGACGCAGCTGGGCGCGAAGGACGAACGCAGCAAGATGCTGCGCACCCACTGCCAGACGTCGGGCGTGTCGTTGACCGAGCAGGACCCCTGCAACAACGTCATGCGCACGACGATCGAGGCGATGGCGGCGATGCTGGGGGGCACCCAGTCGCTGCACACCAACGCCCTCGACGAGGCGATCGCGCTCCCCACCGATTTCTCCGCCCGGATCGCGCGCAACACCCAGATCGTGATCCAGGAAGAGACGGGGATGACCAGGGTCGTCGATCCGCTCGGCGGCTCCTATTATGTCGAAAGCCTGACGCAGAGCCTGGTCGACGGCGCGTGGGAGATCATCGAGCGGGTGCAGGCCGAGGGCGGCATGGCGAAAGCAGTCGCGGCGGGCTGGCCCAAGGCGATGATCGAAGAAGCCTCCGCTGCCCGCGCCGCCCGCGTCGACCGGGGCGAGGACGTGATCGTCGGCGTCAACAAGTATCGCAAGGCCGACGAAGACCCGATCGACATCCTCGACGTCGACAATGTCGCGGTGCGCGAGGCGCAGATCCGGCGGATCGAGGCGGTCAGGGCGAACCGTGACGCGGCGGCCTGCCGCGCCGCGCTGGACGCTTTGCGGGATGGCGCACGGGGCAAGGCCAATCTGCTGGCGCTGGCCGTGGATGCAGCCCGAGCGCGGGCGACGTTGGGCGAGATATCGTCGGCGATGGAGGATGTGTTCGGTCGATTCGGGACGCAGCCGACGCCGGTTAAGGGCGTTTACGGCGGCGCCTATATCGAGGACGAGCGCTGGGCCCGGCTGGTCCGCGGCGTCGAGGCGACCGAGCGCCGCCTGGGCCGCCGCCCCCGCATGCTCGTCGCCAAGATGGGGCAGGACGGGCATGACCGCGGCGCCAACCTCGTCAGCTCGATGTTCGGCGATCTGGGGTTCGAGGTCGTGCCGGGCCCGCTGTTCCAGACCCCGGCGGAGGCGGCCGAACTGGCGCTCGATCGCGATGTCGATATCGTCGGCGCCTCCAGCCTCGCGGCCGGGCACAAGACGCTGATCCCGGAGCTGATCGGCCATCTGAAGGATGCCGGGCGGCCTGACATCAAGGTGATCGCGGGTGGCGTCATCCCCGCGCAGGACTATCAGGCGCTGCGCGACGCGGGTGTGCAGGCGATCTTCGGCCCCGGAACGAACTTGATCGCGGCGGCCGAGGACGTGCTGCGGCTGCTGGGCCACAACATGCCCTCCGAACAGGATGCTGCCGAGTAATGACCGACCTGCGTACCGACTGGACCCGCGAAGAGATTGCCGCGCTGTTCGACCTGCCGTTCGACGAACTGATGTGGCGCGCGCAATCAACCCACCGCGCGCATCATGCGGTCGGCGAGGTGCAGCTGTGCACGCTCTTGTCGATCAAGACCGGCGGCTGTCCGGAGGATTGCGGCTATTGCTCGCAATCCGTCCATGCCGACAGCGGCGTCAAGGCGACGAAGCTGATGGACGTGCAGGCCGTGCTCCAGCGCGCGGCGGAGGCGAAGGATGCCGGCTCGCAGCGGTTCTGCATGGGTGCGGCGTGGCGCAATCCCAAGGATCGCGACATGGACGCGATCGTCCAGATGATCGAGGGCGTGCGCGCCATGGGGATGGAAACCTGCATGACGCTGGGGATGCTGACGCCCGACCAGGCGCGGCGGCTGGGCGCGGCGGGGCTGGATTACTACAACCACAATATCGACACCTCGCCCGATCGCTATGGCGAGGTCATCACGACGCGCAGCTTCGGCGAGCGGCTGGAGACGCTGGACCATGTCCGCTCGGCGGGGATCAACGTCTGCTGCGGCGGCATCGTCGGCATGGGCGAGACGCGTGAGGACCGGTTCGGCTTCGTCCATGCGCTCGCCACCATGCCGCATCATCCCGAGAGCGTGCCGGTCAACGCGCTGGTCCCGGTGAAGGGCACCGTGTTGGGCGACATGCTCGCCGATACGCCGCTCGCCAGGATCGACGATATCGAATTCGTGCGGACGGTCGCGGTCGCGCGGATCACCATGCCGCTCAGCATGGTCCGCCTGTCCGCCGGCCGCGAGAGCATGTCCGAGGCGACGCAGGCGCTGTGTTTCATGGCGGGGGCGAACTCGATCTTCACCGGCGACAAGCTGCTGACCACCGGCAACCGCGGCGACAGCGCGGACGCGGCGCTGTTCGCGAAGCTGGGCCTAAAGCCAATGGAGGGCGCCGAGCCAATGCGGTTCGCAGCGGAGTAATGCTGTTACCCCTCATCCCGACCGCCCCAGCGAAGGCCGGGGTGGTAGACGACAGACGACACGGACCAACGACATAAAAGGAGAGATATTCCCGTGTTCCAGAAGATCCTGATCGCCAATCGCGGGGAAATTGCGTGCCGGGTGATCCGCACCGCCAGAGCCATGGGCATCGCCACGGTTGCGGTCTATTCGGATGCCGATGCCAGCGCACCGCATGTGCGGCTGGCAGACGAAGCGATCCGCCTCGGTCCCGCTCCCGCCGCCGAGAGCTACCTCAAGGCCGAACTGATCCTCGCCGCCGCGAAAGCCACCGGCGCGGATGCGATCCATCCCGGTTACGGCTTCCTGTCGGAGCGCGAGAGCTTCGCCAAGGCCTGTGCCGAGGCGGGCGTGACCTTTATCGGCCCGCCGCCGAACGCCATCGCCGCGATGGGCGACAAGATCGAATCCAAGAAACTCGCCAAGGCCGCCGGGGTCAACGTCGTCCCCGGCTATCTGGGCGAGATCGCCGATACCGAGGAAGCGGTGCACATCGCCGCCGAGATTGGCTTTCCGGTGATGATGAAGGCCAGCGCCGGTGGCGGCGGCAAGGGGATGCGGCTCGCCTGGTCCGAGGCGGATGTGCGCGAAGGCTTCGAGGCGACCAAGCGCGAAGGCCTGGCCAGTTTCGGCGACGACCGCGTCTTCATCGAGAAATTCATCGAAAGCCCCCGCCATATCGAAATCCAGGTGCTGGGCGACCAGCATGGCAACATCGTCTATCTCGGCGAGCGCGAATGTTCGGTCCAGCGCCGCCACCAGAAGGTGGTCGAAGAGGCCCCGTCGCCCTTCGTCACCCCCGAGATGCGCCGCGCCATGGGCGAGCAGGCGGTCGCGCTGGCGCGGGCGGTCGGCTATTATTCGGCGGGCACGGTCGAGTTGATCGTGTCGGGTGCGGATACGACCGGCAAGAGCTTCTACTTTCTCGAGATGAACACGCGGCTCCAGGTCGAGCATCCCGTGACCGAAGAGATCACCGGTCTCGATCTGGTCGAGCAGATGATCCGCGTCGCCGCCGGTGAACCGCTCTCCTTCACGCAGGACGAGGTGACGCTGACCGGCTGGGCGATCGAGAACCGGGTTTATGCCGAAGACCCGTATCGCGGCTTCCTGCCCTCGACGGGGCGGCTGGTCCGCTACAACCCGCCTGCCGAGGAACGGGACGACGCCATCCGCGTCCGCGTCGATGACGGCGTCGCGGAGGGTGGCGAGGTCAGCATGTTCTACGATCCCATGATCGCCAAGCTGGTCACCTGGGCCCCGACCCGCGAAGCCGCGATCGATGCCCAGATCGCAGCACTCGACGCCTTCGAGATCGTCGGGCCGGGGACGAACATCGACTTCGTCTCCGCACTGATGCAGCATCCGCGCTTCCGCTCAGGGGGACTGTCGACCGGCTTCATCGCCGAGGAATATCCCAAAGGCTTCCAGGGTGCGCCCTCCAGCGACGAACTGACCCGCACGCTCGCCGCCGTCGCCGCCTTCGCCGCCACCGCCGAGGCCGACCGGGCACGCCGGATCGATGGCCAACTCGGCCACCGGCTGCAACCGCCCGCCGACTGGACGGTACGGATCGGCGGGGCGGACCACCAGGTCAACGTGTCGACCGACGGCCTCATCGTCGATGGGGCGGCTCTGGACCTCGCCATCGCCTATACGCCGGGCGACCGGATGATCGCGGTCGAGGACGAGGCGGGCGAGACGCTCCATGTCCGCATCGCCAGGACTCGCACCGGCTTCCGCCTGACCACGCGCGGGACCAGCCACACGGTGCGCGTTCTTCCCGCTCGCGCGGCGCCTTACGCGCGGCACCTGATCGTAAAGGTGCCGCCGGACCTGTCCAGATTCCTCATCGCACCGATGCCGGGCCTGCTCGTCCGCCTCGACGTGGCCGAGGGGGACCCGGTCGAAGCCGGGCAGCAGCTGGCGGTCGTCGAGGCGATGAAGATGGAAAACATCCTGCGCGCCGCGAAGACCGGCATTGTCAAGACGATTTCAGTCAAGACCGGCGACAGCTTGGCCGTGGATGCGGTGATTCTAGAACTTGAATAGAGGTTCGATCATTACTTACACAAGTGAATTGACAAGAGGATTTGCCCCTAGACCCGAGGAGGACGTTCCACAAACGGTCGCAGTCGTGACGCGAAGGAGGCTCGGCTACGCACGCCCTTCACGCTTGAACACGTAGTGCTGACGACGCCGGGAATCACTGTGTCCGGCGTGATATCCGGGTGGCAGAACTATACATCGCGTAGTGTTCCCTCGACGCCTACCTCATTGATGGGGTGTCTCCCATCGGCTATCCGGGATACTCGGCGCGACATGACTATCTATGAACGTGCCGAGATTCGGCGCGGCCCAGTTGACCTTTTCTCCGGAGTCGCTGGCCGGGTGGCGCCGTCCATCTGTTGCGCAAGCGGCAAACCTCGACATTGACGCCAAATGGCACCTTACTTGCTATTAGCTGAAACAATCTTCGCGGCGAGGTGGACGCCGGCGGTCCGGTCACAGCCGATGGACGTGTGAAGTTGCGGGTCGCGCTATAGACGCAGGATTTCAACGTGTCCTACGACTATGGCGGGCGTCGGCGCTACGCTGCCTACGGCATCATCACCGCCAGCGTGAGGCCGCAGGTTGGATGTGATGGCCGAGGGGTTCGACGTCGCGATCCGGGTGCGCTTTCCGCCGCTCGGCCACAGCGACTTCGTGATGCGCCGGCTGGACACCACTGCGCGTGCCTAGTCGCCAGTCCGGGGCTGATCCCGCAGCGCCTGGCCTCACCGGCCGACCTCGCCGCCCTGCTCAGCCTCGACCTCCGCCCCGCGGGGCGCGATCACCAACGGCAACTGGAAGGGCCGGACGGGCTTCCGACCGTAACCGTTGCGGCTGTTGCCCGCGCCATCTTCACTCGTTCGGTATCGCAGGCTCTTTGCGTCGGGACATATCGGGTCTCCTTCTTCCCCTTTATGCCCGCCCGCACACGAAATTCCTGACACTCCCGCGTCCGCGGACCAGCGATCCGCACCCGGAGCACCGGATCTACCCGTATCTGCTGCGCGATCTGGAGATCACCCGGCCGGGTCACGTCTGGTGCGCCGACATCACGTACCTGCCGATGCGGCGAGGCTTTCTCTATCTGGTCGCGATCATGGATTGGGCGTCACGGAAGGTGCTGGCCTGGCGGTTGCCATACTCACTTCGCATCAGACCGCCCCCTGTCACCCATTCATCGACGAGCCGGGCGTACTGGCGGGTGCTAAGGTGGCCATGCCGATCAACCCGGCTGGGGAAGACGTAGTCATCCACCGTGCCATCCCGCCGTTCGAGCCAAGCCAGCAGGCTGGCGCGAGCGTCTGGAAGCAGTTCGAACTGAACCGGACGGCCTGTCTTCTACTGCATGACAATCGCTCGTGTTCGGACTTGTCCGCCGCTGACGAGGTCGCCGATCTTCATCTGGACCAAGTCGCAGCCTCGAAGTTTGCTGTCGATCGCCAGATCGAACAACGCCCGATCTCGCAAGCGGCTACGCTGATTGAGGTAGAACCGTATCTCCCATATTTGCTTCGGTTTCAGCGCCCGCTTTGCGCCGACAGATCTTCCGGCGTTCCAGACTTGCCGCTTAGTGGCGACGGGTGCGGTTTGGGACATCCCCATATTCATTCTCCAATGGCCAAATCGACCATCGGAAGAACGCCTTGGGGCATGCCGCTTGGTATCTAACGGGACCTGTGCTGACCAGGGCGGGTCGTTTAGAGCAGCCGCCACGACCGTTTGCTTTTGGCAAAAGGTGCTGATGAAACGTTTCGCAGCAGGCCCGCAGAAGGTGCCCCGGTGGCGGTGATTAGGCATCGGACGGCGGATGCCGGGAAGCGGACATCATCCGGATGGCGATGCTGATGCGCAAATATCTAACCCATTGATCGGCACCACAGCTTGGCGTAAAGGCCCTCGCACTGTTTCTCGAACCAAGGAAAGGAGTGAGCAAATGCGAGCCGCAACCGCACCCGTCATCACTCCCGCTTTCCGAGTTCAGGAACATATAACATGGGCAATTCCCGTGCGGGTGACTGCGGTCGCCTGACCCCTTTTCGCGGCCATCGCGCCGCGTCCCGTTCTTATATTCAACGTCCGCCGGCCAACCTCTCCGCTTTCTGGGAGGGTCGCCATGCGCGCTGACATGTTCAAGGTCATCGTCGAGCGTCCCCGCTGGGGCTCGCGGCATGCACCTTCCGTAAAACTCAAGAAGGACAAGAGCGACTTCAAGAAAATCGGTCTCAAACGGCATGTCCGCGAGCGCGCGGACTATTCGAAATCACTCAACGGAAATCTCGCCCCGCTCGTGCGCTTTCTTCAGCGGCGCGTCGGTCGGCGCTGGGACGATGTGTTCAGCGAAATCTGTGCCAAGCTCGATACCGGTAGCACCGTAAAGATGCACGTTCGCGAACATCTGCGCGATTTCGTGATCTTCGGCATCGCACAGGGCCGACATGGCGAATTGTTGCGCGAAGGCCATGTCCTGCGTCCGGACCGGCGTAACTGCCGTGGCAGAGAACTCTATGTCGATCCCCGCGACGGCGTTCTGAAGGATCGCGTATGGTTCTGGCGCGATCAGGGACATGCCGTTCCGCCGGGCAAGCGGCACCTCGGGTGGAAGGATGCGGTGCGATGACCAACGCAACCATTCATATCGTCTCGTCGCCTGAAAGCTGGATCGAGCAGGTCGCCGTGGATCAGCTTCACCAGACCGCGCGGCTCGAAGGGATTGAGCGCATTGTCGGGCTGCCCGACCTGCATGCCGGCCGCGGCATCGCGGTGGGTGCCGCGTTCTGGTCACGCAGCCATGTCTATCCCCATCTTGTCGGCAGCGACATCGGCTGCGGGATGGGCCTGTGGCGTGCGAGCTTGCCGCTGCGCAAGTTTCGGCTCGACGCCGCCGAGCGCAAGCTGCGGGGTCTGGACGATCCGTGGTCGGGCGATGTTGCCGCGCGACTCGCCGAGGCGGGGCTGGCAACCGACCTTGCCGGCGAAGCGCTGGGCACGATCGGCGGCGGCAACCATTTTGCCGAGTTGCTGCGGGTCGAGACGCTGCATGGAGACGGGGACGCGGCGGTTGATCCCGCCGCGCTCTATCTGATGGTGCATAGCGGATCGCGTGGGCTGGGCCAGGCCATCCTCGATGGGCATCTTGCGCGGCATAATGTCGGCGGGTTGGTTGTCGGCGATACGGCCTGTGCGAACTATCTGGCGGCGCATGACGGCGCGATGCGTTGGGCCGAGATCAACCGCGTGCTGATTGCGGAGCGCTTTCTCGATCGGATCGGGAGCTATGGTGAGCGCCTGCTCGACATCTGCCATAACAGCGTCACGCCGCACCAGGGCGGATGGTTGCACCGCAAGGGTGCGGCGCCCGCAGACAAAGGCCTGGTCGTCATTCCCGGATCGCGCGGGGACATGACCTATCTGGTCCGGCCCCGGCTGGAGCGGGCGGACACCGCGCTGCATTCGCTGGCGCATGGTGCCGGCCGCAAATGGAGCCGCAGCGAGGCCAAGGACAAACTCGTCCGCCGGTTCAGCATCGCCGATCTCGAGCGAACGAACCTGGGCAGCCGGGTCATCTGTGAGGATCGCAACCTGATTTATGAGGAGGCGCCGCAGGCGTACAAGGACATCCATCAGGTCGTGCGCGATCTCGAAACGGCGGGGCTGATCGACCTGGTCGCGACGCTGCGCCCGCTTCTAACCTACAAGACGAGGCGGGCATGACGGAGATCATTCTGCACCTCTCCTCCGGTCAGGGGCCGAAGGAGTGCGAGTGGGTCGTGGCGGAACTGGTCCATGCCCTATGCCGGGAAGGTAGGGCGGCAGGCCTCCTCTGCGAGCCGCTCGAGCCGATACAGGCCCCGATGGCGTCGGCATTGCTGCGCGTATCGGGCGACGGCGCAGAAGCGTTCGCCGCCCTATGTGTCGGCACGATCCGCTGGATCGGGACCAGCCCGTTCCGCCCCCTGCACAAGCGGCGCAACTGGTTCGTGGGCGTTCAACCCATCCAGATCGACGAGCAGTCGCCGGATTTGCGAGAGCAAGACATTCGATATCAAACCTTCCGCGCTTCCGGGCCGGGTGGGCAGCACGTGAATAAGACCGATAGCGCGGTTCGGGCGACGCATCTGCCGACAGGGCTGGTCGCGGTGTCCCAAGATCAGCGGTCGCAATTCGCCAACAAGAAAATCGCACGACTGAAGCTGGCGGCGGCGCTTGATGATCGACGCCGCGCAGGTGAAATTCAAGGAAAGCGGGCAGTGTGGGACCAGAACCGCGAGCTCGAACGTGGCAATGCAGTCCGTACATATGAGGGCGAACGGTTCCGGCGACGTTAGCCGATAAGGCTGACCGACATAAGAGAGGGGCAGCTTCGCTCGATCTTCGCAATCGAAGCTCCCCTCCACCTGTGCTGCGCGACGGCGTCGATGATGTCGTCTGCCTTCGCTGTACGGATCAGCTTGCGATAGAGCGGCCTTGCGCCCCAAAAGCGGCGCGGGCCGATCTTGTCAGACGGCTTCAGATAGATGCACAGCATCCCGACTTCGCGGTGCTGGACGATAAAACGATCAGGCATGGCAGGGCTTTCGACAGGCAGCAGAAATCAGGCGCGCGTGCGTCGGCGGGAGGCGCGGTGTGTGCGGACATCGCGCAGGGTCACGCCGGATGTGAGGTGTGCGGCAGGCACTTTCGGCACGGCGACGCGCTGCGACAGGTAAATGCCGTTGTGACCCGAGCAAAGATAGGCGACGAAGCACGCTACCGCGATCGGCACCGCATAGGCAGCGCCGAATAACTCAATCCCCATGAAGGTGCAGGCGAGCGGCGTGTTGGCTGCGCCGGCAAACAGCGCGACGAAACCGATCGCTGCGAACACCCCTGTCGGCACCCCGAATATGGGCGCAAGCGCGTTGCCGAGCGCGGCCCCGATGAAGAACAGCGGTGTCACTTCCCCGCCCTTGAAGCCGGCGCTCAGGGTGACGACGGTGAACAGCAGCTTCAGCGCCCAACTCCACGGATGCGTTTCGGGACCGAAGAAGCTGGCAATAGTCAGGCCGTCCGGCGTCGCCGCCAGTGTGCCGAGGCCGAGATAGTCGCGCGTGCCGAACAGCCATACCAGCGCGATCACGGCCAGTCCGCCCATGACAGGGCGTAGCGGGCCATAGGACACCACGCGCTTCAGCCATCCGCCCAGCGCATGATTGGCCTCTGCAAAGACAAGCCCGACCAGCCCGAAGGCGACACCGGCGACACCAGCCTTGGCGATGAGCAGCGCATCGACTGGCACCAGCGTATCGACCCGGTAGATGCCGTGATGAATACCCGTTGCCAGGCAGGTCCAGTCACCTACCAGCGCGGCGACGAGACATGGCACCAGTGCACGATACTCGACGCGGCCGATCGCCAGCACCTCCAGCGCGAAAACCGCGCCGGCGATCGGTGTGCCGAACACCGCGCCAAACCCCGCTGCGATGCCGGTCATCAGCAGGATGCGTGTGGCGTCCGCATCCAGCTTGAGCACGCGTCCGAACCCGCTGGCGAGGCTGCCGCCCAACTGGACGGCGGTGCCTTCGCGTCCGGCTGACCCGCCGAACAGATGCGTTACGACGGTTCCAAAGAAGATGAGCGGTGCCATGCGCAGCGGTACGCCACCGCCCGGTTCATGGATTTGCTCGACGATCAGGTTGTTGCCGCCCTCCACCGAACGCCCGGTCAGATGGTAGAGCAGCCCAACGACGAACCCGCCGATCGGCAACAGGTACAGGAGCCAGGGATAGGCGAAGCGAAGCCGCGTCACCGCATCGAGGCTCCACAGAAATGCGGCGCATAGCAGCCCGACCGTCGCTGCCATCGGGACCAGGATCAGCGCCCAGCGCAAAACCGACATCGCATGATCGTGACGATCGCGAACGAAGGCCGGCACATTGAACTGGTCGTAGAGAATGCGAAACGTCGCGCGCACAATTCCTCCTTGCTGCCTTACGGCGCCTGGTAGGAATCATCGGCCCTTGCGAGGGCGGTTCGGCCAGATGGCCCGGCGGAAATCCATCGCCGTGCCCACGCATATGCTGTCTAACCGCAATTTCGTCAATCGGTGCGGAACCTTAGAGCATTCTCCGAAAGGAAAGCCTCCGCCGTCTCGCCACGCCCTTCCCTCCAGAGTGAAGGTCTGGGCACCGGGCGGGTGATGCCTCGGTGCCCCTGACTGCGATATGGGACCTATTGCTCGACCTGCCGCTGAACGACGTTGCTCGGCGCCTCAGGCTGGCCAGCAGCGATGACCAGATAGCGGCGTGAGCCTGCGGGGGCAGCCTGCGTGACGATCTGCCGCAGCGGTCCGACTGCGTTGACGATCGCGCCGCCTGCGGGGTTGGTCATGAACTTGGCGAGCGGTTCGACTGGGCCGTTACCATCGGGACTGGCAGACAGTCCCAGCACGAACGGCATCTTTGGCGGCAGGCCGGCGACGGCGGCCTGCAGGATCTGCACCTGCCCCTGATCGAACAAAGTCACCTGGCTTCGTCCCGTACCAGAGAGCATCAGCAGCACCTTCTCGCCCGCCTTGGCGAGCGGCTGAAGGTTGGCCATGCCGGTGCCGGATGGCACCGCGCCCGGAACATAGGCCACGCCTTGCGGGCCTTGCCCGATCGGGATGGTGGCGATGACCATCCCAGGTACCGCGATGGGCGAAGCGGCGATGAAGACACAGCTCTCCGCCAGATACGGCAAGCCCGATGCGGTTAAGGATCAGGGGCTTAGCTGGCACTGGTGTGCGCCGCAGGCGGTGAAGATCTGCGGCATGATCTTTACTGGCGGCGAGCTCGATACGGCGTGGCCGACGCTGCGGGGCAGCACCGCCATGGGCACCAATTCCATCATCCTGGAAGCGGGCACCGATGCCGATCGCCGCCTTAGCCAAGCGTTCGAGGCCGCCGTGCTGGCGCGGACGCCCAAGACAGACCGGGCCGCGTTCTGATGGCCGGACGGGGCGGCTGCCGCCGCCCCGTCCACCTGCTCAAGCGGCGGCCAATTGCTCCCATCCGGCACGGAATGCCTGCCACTCCTCCGCCCACATCCGGTGTGCGGTGTCGACGAGATCGGGGTGCTCCGCGGCCCAGCCGCTCGGCGTGTGCTGGCGCGCCAGCATGCAGACATGGACATGCGGTAGGGCGCGGCTCAATTCATCTCCGGGGGCATGGGCTACGACCACGCTGGTCAGTGATCGGCCGCAGGCGAGATGGATGGCGGCGTAACTGGTCGCCATATCGAACAGGTCGTGGATCGGCTGGGTCACGGCACCGCGCAGCGTCAGCACGCCGGCGAGCAGGCGCTGATGCGGGCGGACGGCACGATCATACTCGTCGAGCAGCGGCGCCAACGCCATGTCCCCGACACCTCGGGCGAGCACGAGCCGGTGCTGGCGGGCGGTCACCGGGATGCCGCAGGCGGTCGCGCGCGAGGCGCTGGTCGCCTCGACCGGCGCCATCTTCGCGCGGATCAGTGCGGTCGCGCTGTTCGCCTTTTGCTTCGCGCGGGGACGTAGCAGAGCATAGCCCAGTTCCTCGCACCCGGGCTCGCGCACATCGAAAAGCGTGTCCATCACGGCGCTCGGGCTCAGCCAACCCGGGACCACGTTCGTCTTGGTCTTCATATCATTTCCAGTCCGGCGGCGCGGGGCTGCTCGCGTCGCCTTCAGGTCCATTTCACCATCATGGTGCAGCCGACAGGCTATTCCCCTCCTTCCTTCTGGCCGATCGCATCGATCGGGGCGGCCCGAAATCCGTCATTCTCTTTCTGAACCGCGATCCATAGGCCGCTGTGACGGCGCTACGTCGTCCGGCCCTTTGCTGCGAATATTTGGCGGTGATCCCTTTGGCCTGTCCCACGGGGCAAACCCGGGCGGCACCTGCCGCTGGCGTTCTTTCTCTCGCTGCGGATCAGCGTTGGTCACATCGAGCGGATCAGTTGGTTTTTGATTGACGGGCTGGGTAGCGGGGTAATCGACAGAAGCGGGAGGAACAGCTTCGGGTGGCGATGTCCTTTCCGGCACGGGCGGCCTGCCCGCAGGCTGGGCGGCTGGCATGTCGGCAGCGACGGGTTCTGGCCGCGCATGGTCCTCCGCCGGCGATATCGCTCTGATACCGTCGTCCGCTTCCGCCGTCGCGGCCTGTTGCTTCTGATGGGCCGCCTCGGCGCGTCGCTGCGCTGCCTGCTCGTCGCGCTGCCGCTTGGCATCAGCCGCGGCTTGATCGGCCCGCCGCTCCCGTTCGCCGGTAAGCCAATTCTGGAATTCCTCCTCGCCAGCGAACAGCCGCATCAGCCATTTACGAAAGTGGCCACGCACCTGCTCTTCAAAATCCGGATGGTGCATCGTCGCGGCGGGCGCCGTCCGTGTGGAAACATAGGTGATCGTAGGAGGGCGTTGGCCCTTTGTCGCAATCGCCGCCGCAACCTCGTCCCATGCGGTTGCAGCCTGCACTTCGATCCTGGCGAGCCGCTGCCGTTCGGCCACACGCTCCTCGTCGGAGGGTGAATGCTGCGCCACCCATTCAAGGTGCGCGTGCGCCGCCTCCAACAGCGCACGGTCGCCAGCGCGTGGCTTGGTCCGGCGGCCGGGCTCCGGGTCCAGCGTTGCGATCACCGCTTCCGCCCTTGATCGCGATGCCGCCACCACGACATCGGCGACGTCCATGTCATGACGGCGCTGGATCAGTCGGCGGGACAATCGCTCATACCGCCGGGCAGAGGCAACCGCGTCGGCCTGGTCACCGATCGACGGCAGGATCAGCGTCATGTCCCTTGCCAGCACGTCGGTCGCAGCCGCCGCCTTCCTATCGCAGGCGGCAAGCTCATCGCTCACGATCCGCCGCGCGTTGCGGGTGCCGACCTCCGTCGCCATTCCACGCCGCTCGTGGCCGGTCGCGCGATTGCCCATATGCTCGAGCGGGGTCAGGGCGATGCCATTTTCCTCATAGGTGCCGTGGAGGTAGCGCTCCTCG
>NZ_JAXCMJ010000030.1:0-44687 GCF_038084995.1 Sphingomonas sp. 2378 | reverse complement strand
ACCCCCGGCCCCTCCCCTGAAGGGGAGGGGTGGATCAACCTGATGTCATCCCGCTCTAAGCGAAGCCGCCAACCTTTTTGCGCGCAGAGGCGCGGAGGACGCAGAGAAAATATGATCCTGCGGTAGCGGGCCTCACGGAATCATCGGGGGGCAAAAGTGGACTGGTGTCCGCCTCGGGCACGACAACTCTGCGTCCTCCGCGCCTCCGCGCGAACATATTCTTCGCGTCCCGCTCCAACTTCAACCCTGACGCCGACCCCGCCCTTTGGTCATCGGGTCGGGTTTCTTGGGCGGTACCCAGCCTTCGGGGCGCTCTGGCCGGGACTGGCTGGTGCCCAGACCCATTGCACCGGGTTGTTGTCGGGTCAGGCCGCTGGTGTCGACCGCCATATCCTCCGCCCCGCCGCGCAACAGGTTGATCTGGTCGCGCAGCACCCGCGCTTCCTCGAAGTCGAGGCGTTCGGCGGCGGCCTCCATCCGGTGGCGCAGTTCTTCGATAGTCGGACCGGTCATGCCGGAACAACGCTTCAGGCGGCGATGCGTGCCGCCTCGGTCTGTGCGATCCAGCCGCCGCCCAGCACCCGGTCGCCGTCATACAGCACCGCCGCCTGGCCGGGCGACACGCCATATTCGGGCGCTTCGAAGACCAGCCGATCGCCGACCATGCGGGCGGGCACGGGCTTCGCCATCGAGCGGACCTTGGCGAAGAGCGGGCCATCGAGCGGACCCAGCACGTTCATGGCCGTAAGCCGCGCCGCCTCGACCGCCAGCGCGGTGCGCGGGCCGACGACGACGCGCTTCGTGTCGGGCTCCAGCCGGACGACATAGAGCGGCTCGGGGCTGCCCCCGATCTCCAGACCGCGCCGCTGGCCGACCGTATAGTGGATCAGTCCGCGATGCTCGCCCAGCTTTGCCCCCGTCAGATCGACGATGTCACCGCGCGTATCGGCCTCGGGGCGCAGCTTGCGGACGAGGCTCGCATAGTCGCCATCGGGGACGAAGCAGATATCCTGGCTGTCGGGCTTGGCCGCGACGCCCAGTCCCAGTTCGGCGGCGATCTCGCGCACGCGGGACTTGGGCAGCGCGCCGAGCGGGAAGCGCAGGAAGTCCAACTGCTCCTGCGTCGTCGCGAACAGGAAATAGCTCTGGTCGCGCGCGGGATCGGCCCCGCGATGCAGTTCCGCGCCCCCTTGGCCCTCGACGCGGCGGACATAATGGCCGGTCGCCAGACAGTCCGCGCCCAGATCGCGGGCGAGCTTCAGCAGGTCGGTGAACTTCGGGCCCATATTGCACTGGACGCAGGGGATGGGGGTGCGCCCGGCGAGATATTCGTCGGCGAAGCGGTCGACCACCTGGGTCCGGAAACTGTCTTCGTGATCGAAGACATAATGCGCGATGCCGAGGCGATCGCACACCGCGCGCGCGTCGCGAATGTCCCGCCCGGCGCAGCACGCCCCCGCGCGGCCCACCGCCTCGCCATGGTCATAGAGTTGCAGGGTGACGCCGATGGTTTCGGCCCCCGTGGCATGGGCGAGCGCGGCCACGACCGAACTGTCGACGCCGCCCGACATGGCCACCACGATCCGCCGCGCCCGGGGATCGCCCCCAAGCTGAAAATCCACCATCTGCTCCATGCGCGCGCCATACGCCTTTCGCGCGCGGCTTGCAAAGCGAGCGGCCTGCCTGCGAAGAAAAGCGGAAAATGTCCCCGCCCTTTACCCGACTTTCATATCCGTCCGATAACAGGGTGGTTCACGATCGGGATGGATTGCGCTTTTGGACCTGAGCTTCAACCGCTTTGACCGGGATGCCGAACTGACGGTGCTGCCGCCCGATCTGGCGGTGTTGATGGTCGGTGCGACGGCTCGGCAGGCTGCCAGCCGGACGGCGGCGGTGCAGGCGGGATTCGTTCGCGGCACGGCGGACCCCGTGCTGTTCGCGCCGCTCGACGGCGCGTTCAACGGCCCCATGGCGCGTTATCTGGCCCGGTGGAACAAGAGTGAATAAAGCATTAACCTTTCGACTTTAGGTGATGTTCAAGCGCGTGTGTCAGGGTCGCCGTTACAGACGACATGGGGTAGGGAGCCCCGGTGAGGTTGTATGATGATCGAGAACCAGAAGATCCGTCCTGCGAAAGTGATCGGGCCGCTCGGCGAACCGCTGACGCTCGAATCGCTCCCGCCGCCCAGCACGACCCGCTGGGTGGTCCGTCGCAAGGCGGAAGTGGTCGCGGCGGTGAACGGCGGTCTCCTCTCGGTCGACGAAGTCTGCGATCGCTATGGCCTGACGGTGGAGGAATTCGCCGGGTGGCAGCGCGCGATCGACCGGTCGGGCATGCCGGGCCTGCGCGTCACCCGCATCCAGCATTATCGCTCGCTCTATGAACGCCAGCAGAAATACTGAGGGCGAAAATAAAAACGATCGCATCGTTGACCATGTGAAAACGCTTCATCGAATTGATGGTACGGGCACGGAACAATAACCGCCATTCGCACGTCTTCCCCCCGTGTCCCGCTCGCGGGCCCAACGGAGGGAAAGACAATGGGTATTATCCTGTGGCTTATCATCGGTGGTGTCATCGGCTGGCTGGCCAGCATCATCATGCGTACTGACGCCCAGCAGGGCATCTTCCTGAACATCGTCGTCGGCATCGTCGGCGCGTTCATCGGCGGCCTGATCTTCTCGGGTGGTTCGATCAACAACGCGGGTCTGACGCTGACCTCGTTCCTCGTTTCGCTGCTGGGTGCCGTCATCCTGCTGGCGATCGTGAACCTCGTTCGTCGCGGTCGGGTGCGCTAAGCACTTATTCGCTCCGAGCGGAATCAAAAGGGCCGTCCGGGAAACCGGGCGGCCCTTTTTCGTATATCGGGTATGGGCGATGCCCCCTCCGCCACGCGAGCGAAGGAGGCGGGCCGGATCAGTTCAGCAGGAAGCGGACCGAGACATTGACCGTCACGTCCCGCTCGCCCGGTGCGATGCTAGTCTTGGCCATGGCGTCGGCGGCCATTGCGCGCGCCATCATCATCGGCCGCTCGGGCCCGCCCGCATCCGCGCCGTTCTCGGTGATCGACACGATCCGGGCGACGCGCATCCCCGCCGCCTTGGCATAAAGCTCGGCGCGCGCGCGGGCCTTGGCGACGGCATCGGTACGCGCCTCGTCCAGCGCGGCATCGGGCTTGTCGATCGACAGGTTGGGGCCGTCGATCTGGTTGGCGCCCTGCGCCACCAGCGCGTCCAGCACCGTGCCGGACTTGGCAATGTCGCGGAACCGGATGCTCAGCGTGTTGGTCGCCTGATATCCGGTGATGGTCGGCGGGACATTCTCGCCATAGCGATATTGCGGCTGAAGCTGGACGGTCGCGGTCTGGATGTCGCGGTCGGCGACGCCGGCCCGCTTCACCGCCGCCAGCACGCGCGCCATGCGCTGCGCATTGTCGCTCAGCGCCGCGGCGGCGGTCGCGCCTTGGCTGACCACGCCTGCGCGGATCGTCGCCAGATCAGGCACCCGCGTCGTGCGCCCTTCCGCCGAGATGTCCAGGATCGTACCCGCCGCCGGAACCAGCGGCTCGACCGTGGTCGGAGCGGGCGCCGACTGGGCGGCGACGCCCGACGCTATCGCGAGCGGGGCCAAGGCGGCGGAAAACAGGAATAATTTCATCATCAACTCCCTTTGATGCTGGCAAGGCCTTTGGCCGACCGCGCCGAAACGTGCGATGAACGCGCCCGGCGCATCTTAGAGCCGCCTTAATTCTCCCATACGCAAAGTCGCTTGAGTGCAGTGATGTATTTCTATAATACAGCGGCGAATAGGCGCATCTGAGGCGTGGCCACGACATGACGATGCGGATCGGGGATCGATGACGAACATGAATTACGAAACGGGGGCGATCGGGGGCGGCAGCCATATGGCACTGGAAGGACCCGCGCCCGCACGGCGGCGCTGGATTCCGGTCGTCGTGGTGCTCATCCTCGTGGCGCTGGCGGGCTGGTATCTGCTCGGCGGCAAGAAGCATGATTCGGCCCCCGGTGCCTCCAGCGGGACGCAGGTGCCCAACATCACCGTCGTGGTTCCGGGGCAGCAGGCGGTCAGCCGCATCGTTTCCGCCACCGGTACGCTGGCCGCGCGGCGCGAAATGCCGGTCGGCGTCGCGGGCGAGGGGGGGATGATCACCCGCGTGCTGGTCGAGCCGGGGCAGTGGGTCCGCGCGGGCCAGGTGCTGGCGACCGTCGATCGCTCGGTCCAGACCCAGACCGCCTCCGCGTTGAACGCCCAGGTCGCGGTGGCGCAGTCGGACCAGCAGATCGCACAGGCCGAACTGGACCGTGCGCAGCAACTGGTCGATCGCGGTTTCATCTCCAAGGCCGATCTGCAACGGCGCGAGGCGACCCGCAACGCCGCCGCCGCGCGTGTCCGTGCGGCGCAAGCGTCGTACAGGGAAGCGCAGGCGCGCAACGGTCGCCTCGACATCCGCGCGCCGGCCGAAGGGCTGATCCTGACCCGCGCCGCCGAGCCGGGCCAGATCGTCAGCTCGGGCTCGGGCGTGCTGTTCCGCATGGCGATGGGCGGGCAGATGGAGCTTCGCGCGCAGCTCGCCGAATCGGACCTGGTCGGCCTGACCGCCGGTTCGCCCGCCACCGTCACCCCGGTCGGCGGCGACAAGAGCTTCAAGGGCGAGGTGTGGCAGGTGTCGCCGGTCATCGATCCGCAGACCCGCCAGGGCATCGCGCGGATCGCGCTGTCCTACAGCCCCGAACTGCGTCCGGGCGGCTTCGCCTCGGCGACGATCCGCGGCGGCGCGGGCCGCGCGCCCCTGCTGCCCGACTCGGCGATCCAGAGCGACGACAAGGGCAGTTTCGTGTATATCGTCGGCTCCGACAACAAGGTCGCGCGCCGCAACATCAAGATCGGTCAGGTATCGGACGATGGCGTGACCATTGCCTCGGGCCTGAACGGCAACGAGCGGGTGGTGCGGTCGGCGGGTGGCTTCCTGGCGGTCGGCCAGCTCGTCCATCCGATCCTCGGCGGCCCGGAGGCCAAGTGACATGAGTTTCCGCAACATCTCGGCCTGGGCGATCCGGAACCCGGTTCCGCCTATCGTCCTGTTCGTCGCGCTGACGCTGGCGGGGATCGTCAGCTTCATGCGGATGGACGTGAACAACGACCCCGACATCGACTTCCCGATCGTCGTGGTCGTGGTCAGCCAGCCGGGTGCGGCACCGACCGAACTGGAGACCCAGGTCACCCAGCGGGTCGAGGCGGCGTTGCGGAACCTTCAGGGCGTCGACCAGATCACCTCGACCGTGACCGAGGGCCAGTCGCAGACCCTGGTCCAGCTCGACATCGGCACCCCGATCGACCGCGCGGTCAGCGATGCGCGCGACGCGATCACTCAGATACGATCGATGCTGCCCGACGGCATCCTGGAGCCGCAGGTGATCCGCGTCGATTCGACCGACAACGACCTGGCCAGCTATTCGGCGGTGGCGTCCAACATGACGCCCGAACAGCTTAGCTGGTATATCGACAACAATGTCACCAAGGAGCTGTTGTCGGTCCCCGGCCTCTCCAAGGTCATCCGCAACGGCGGCGTGACGCGCGAGATCCGCGTGATCCTCGATCCGCTGAAATTGCAGGCGCAGGGGCTGACCGCCAGCGAGGTCAATGCGCAGTTGCGCATGACCAACCTGAACGCCGCCGGTGGCCGTGCCGAGATCGCGGGAACCGAGCAGGCCGTCCGCGTGCTGGGCAATGCGCGCAACGCCTATGACCTGGGCCAGACCCAGATCAACGTGCGCGGCGGGCGTACGGTGCGGCTGGCCGATATCGCCACGGTCCGCGATCTCTATGCCGAACAGCGTTCGCAGGCGGCGGTCGACGGGCGGCAGGTCATCAGCTTCGACTTCCAGCGGGCCAAGGGCGCCTCGGACGTCAGCGTCTATAACGGCGCGGTCGAGAAGCTGAAGGCGCTGGAAAAGCGCAATCCGGAGGTCAAGTTCGTCCTCCGCTCGAACAGCGTGAAATATACCGAGCAGCAATATGAAAGCGCCATCCATGCGATGATCGAGGGCGCGGTGCTGGCGGTGATCGTCGTGTTCCTGTTCCTGCGCGACTGGCGTGCGACGGTGATCTCGGCACTGGCCATCCCGCTGTCGGCGATCCCGACCTTCTGGGTCATGGACCTGATGAACTTCACGCTCAACCAGATGACGCTGCTGGCGCTCAGCCTGGTGGCGGGCGTGCTGGTCGACGACGCGATCGTGGAGATCGAGAATATCGTGCGCCACATGCGGATGGGCAAATCCGCCTATCAGGCGTCGATCGACGCGGCGGACGAGATCGGCCTCGCCGTGCTGGGCACCACCATGGCGATCGTCGCGGTGTTCCTGCCCGTGTCGATCATGCCGGGCGTGCCGGGCCAGTATTTCAAGAATTTCGGCCTGACCGTCGTCGTCTCGGTGCTGATGAGCCTGGCGGTGGCGCGGATGATCACGCCAATGATCGCGGCCTATTTCCTGAAGTCTGCCGGCCATGCCAGCCATGGCGAGGGGCGTCTGATGGACATCTATATGGCGACGCTGCGCTGGTCGCTGCGTTATGACCGACCGACCGAGGGCACGCGGCGCGGGGTGGTGCGGCGCTTTTTCGGGCGGTTCCGCGACCATCGCCTGTGGGTGATCGGCATCGGCGTGATGGCCTTCGTCCTGACCGTCGTGATGTTCGCGGTCATTCCCAAGACCTTCCAGCCGCCGCAGGACAATGACCAGGCGGTCGCCAAGATCGAGATGGTGCCCGGCACCACGCTGGCCCAGACCGATCAGGTCGTAAAGAAGGTCGCGCAATTCCTGCGCAAGCAGCCGGACGTCGAATCGGTCTATTCGCGCACCAGCGTCGGCAATGGCCGCGTGGTGGCGACGTTGAAGGAGGATCGCTCGATGAAGAGCACCGACTTCGAACGCTCGCTGGCCCCCGAACTGGCGGCGATCCCCGATGCGCGCGTATCCTTCCAGTCGCAATTCGGCTGGGGTTCGAGCGGACGTGACCTGACCATCACGCTGGGCGGCGACGATCCGGCGGTGCTGCGCGATACCGCGAACAAGATCGTCGAGCAGATGGGGACCGTCCCGGGCCTCGTCGCGCCGCGCATCGTCGGCAATCTCGACCGGCCCGAAATCGTGATCCGTCCGCGCCTCGACCTCGCGGCCAATCTGGGCGTGACGACGCAGGCGTTGTCCAGCGCGATCCGGATCGCGACCCTGGGCGATATCGACCAGAATTCGGCGCGCTTCTCGCTGTCGGATCGGCAGGTGCCGATCCGCGTGGCGCTGGACCAGAATGCCCGGGCGCGGATGTCGACCATCCAGAATCTGCCGGTGCAGACCCAGACCGGCGGCTCGGTGCCGCTCAGCGTCGTCGCCGATATCGGGCTGGGCGCGGGGCCGACCCAGATCGACCGCGTGAACCAGCGGCGTCAGGTGACGGTCGGCGCGGACCTCGCCAAGGGCGTAATCAGCGGCGACGCGATGAAGAAGGTCCACGACCTGCCGATCATGAAGAATCTGCCGATGGGGGTCAGCGAAATGGTGCTGGGCCAGGCCAAGATGCAGAACGAGATGATGACCAACTTCTTCACGGCGATCATCTCCGCCATCTTCATGGTCTTCGCGGTGCTGGTGCTGCTTTATCGCCGCTTCCTGCCGCCCTTCGTCAACATGGCCTCGCTGCTGCTGGCGCCCCTGGGCGGGTTGCTGGCGCTGCACTTCACCGGCAATCCGCTGTCGCTGCCGGTCTATATCGGGTTGCTGATGCTGCTGGGCATCGTCGCCAAGAATTCGATCCTGCTGATCGACTTCGCGCTGGAAGAGATCGCCAAGGGCGTGCCGGTGCGCGACGCGGTGCTGGACGCCGGCCACAAGCGCGCCCAGCCGATCGTGATGACCACGGTGGCGATGGTCGCGGGCATGATCCCGACCGCCTTGTCGCTGGGCGGTGACGGATCGTGGCGCAGCCCGATGGGCGTGACGGTGATCGGCGGCCTCGCCATGTCGACCATCCTCACCCTGTTGATCGTGCCCGCCGCGTTCAGCCTGGCCGTCGGGGTCGAGCGCTGGATCGGCCCGCGTCTGGGCAAGCGGCTGCTGACCTACAAGCCCGGCGACGAAACGGGCGGCGGGCCGGTGATCGAAGGCCCCACGGGCGGCCCCGCACTGCCGCCCGCGACCGGCAAGCTGGGTTATGGTCCGGCGGAATAAATCCTCCCCGGAACGGGGAGGGGGACGATCCGAAGGATGGTGGAGGGGGCGCGCCACAAAGGACAGCCTGCGTGGAAGCCCCCCCTCCGGCAGGGGTTTCGCCCTGCCACCTCCCCGTACCGGGGAGGTTCATCCCATTTTCGTTACGCTCGGGAAAGATTCCTCTTGAACAAAGCCGCCGCTCGCGAATTGTTCTGATCGATGGACATCGCGATGCGATCGGGGGGTAGCCAGACCGTTCCAGCCGCCCTGCGGAAGATGCGGGTCGTGGCGACCGGTTTGCTCGTCACCATGGCGGCGCTGTTCCTGGTTTCGCGCGCCTTGCAGCCCGTTCACCCTTTTTGGGGTTTCGTCCGCGCCTTTGCGGAGGCGGCAATGGTCGGTGGCCTGGCGGATTGGTTCGCGGTGACCGCGCTGTTTCGCCATCCGATGGGCCTGCCGATTCCGCACACCGCGATCGTGCCGCGCAACAAGGATCGGATCGGCGACACGCTCGCCAATTTCCTGCGCACCAATTTCCTGGTCCCCAGGGTCGTCGCGCGACGCATGGTCCGGCTGGACGTGGCGGGCGTGGCGGGGCGCTGGCTGGCGCAACCGCCGCAGGAGGGCGGGCGTATCCGGCGCGGCGCGTCGCGCCTGTTCGCCGAGATGCTGACCGCCTTCGACCCGCAGCGGCTGGGCGGCATGGTCAAGGCGGGCATCGGCGCAAGGCTGCGCGCGACCGAGGTCGCGCCGATCCTGGGACAGTTGCTCAAGGCCAGCATCGCCGAGGGGCGGCATCTGCCGCTGCTCGACTCGGTGCTACGCTGGGCGGCGAGCGCGCTGGAGGCGAACGAGCCGATCGTCCGCGCGATGGTGCATGAGCGGGCGGGTGCGATCCTGCGCTGGACCGGGTTGGACGAGACGCTGGCCGACAAGCTGATCGACGGGCTGCACAAGCTGCTCCACGACGTCGCCGAGGATCGCGAGCACCCGCTGCGACAGAAGATCGAGGAGGGGCTGGATCGCCTTGCCTGGGACCTGCAATATGATCCCGATACCCGCGCCAGAGTGGAGGCGGTGAAGGCCGAACTGATCGCCAATCCCGCGATGCAGCGTTGGCTGGACGGGCTGTGGGAACAGGCGCGCGAGGCCCTGTTGCGGATGGCGCGCGATCCGCAGGCCGTCACCGCCGGACGGCTGGGCGATGCGGTGCGGCAATTGGGGCAGACGTTGCAGAACGATCCCCGGCTGGCGGCGACGATCAACCGCTTCGTGCGGCGCGCGGTGGTCGGCGTGGCGGCGGATTATGGCGACGGCATCGTCCGGCTGGTGTCGGAGACGGTGCGCGGATGGGACGCCGACACCGTCACCTCGCGGCTGGAAAATGCGGTTGGGCGCGACCTGCAATATATCCGGATCAACGGGACATTGGTCGGCGGCAGCGTCGGACTGGTCCTCCACGCCGTGGACAGGTTGCTTTGAAAACGTCACGCAAAGGTCTAATTATCGGCCCGGGGCGATTCGTCGTGCGAAGGAAGCGCCTTGTCGATACCTCCGCTTTCCCTCAAAGAGGCAGGTGATGAACGCCAAGGCCGATTATCAGCTGGACCCGGCGAACGGTGGCGCGATGCGCTTCACCGGCAGCCTGTCGCTGGCGACGCTGGGCGACTTGCCGGAGCGGCTGGACCGCGAGGATGCAGCCGTCGAACGACTCGATCTGTCGCAGGTGGATCGGATCGACACGGTCGGCGCCTGGCTGATCCACCGTTTCGCCGCGCGCAACGATGCGCAGATCGACGGGCTGGACGAGGATCAGCGCCATCTGCTCGACAAGGTGGTGGAGGCGGATCAACCGGTCGCGATGCGGCCCAGGGCGATCAGCCCCTTTTCGCGCGTCGCGGGGGAAGTGGGCGATGCGGTCATCGCCGCGTTCAAGACATTGTACGGCCTGCTGGGCTTCATGGGTGCGACCGTGCTGGCCGCGCTGGCGGTGATCCGTCATCCGCGTCGCTTCCGCTTCAACGCGGTGGTGCATGAGTTCGAGACGGTCGGCGTGACCGCTCTCGCCATCGTCGGGCTGATGAGCTTCCTGATCGGCATCGTCATCGCGCAACAGGGCGCGGTGCAGCTTCGGCAGTTCGGCGCGGAGGTGTTCACGATCAATCTGGTCGGTCGCCTGACGTTGCGCGAACTCGGCGTGCTGATGACCGCGATCATGGTCGCGGGGCGTTCGGGCTCGGCCTTCGCGGCGCAGATCGGCACGATGAAGCTGACCGAGGAGATCGACGCCATGCGGGTCATCGGCGTGTCGCCGATGGAGGCGCTGGTGCTGCCGCGCACGCTGGCGGCGGTCACGCTGATGCCGTTGCTCGGTTTCTATTCCTCGCTGATCGCGATGATCGGGGGATGCTTTCTGGCGGCGGTGTCGCTGGGCATTCCGCCGATCACCTTCATCGCCCGCATTCGCGAGGTGGTGCCGATCACCGACCTGTATGTCGGGCTGATCAAGGCCCCCGTCTTCGGCGCGATCATCGCGATCGCGGGCTGTTTCCAGGGGATGCAGGTCAAGTCGGATGCCGAGCAGGTCGGGCTGCGCACCACGGCGGCGGTGGTGCAGGCGATCTTCCTCGTGATCGTGCTCGACGCCTTCTTCGCGGTCTTCTTCACCTGGATCGGATGGGATTGATGGCCGAACAGGACGAACATCTGATCCAGGTCCGGGGGCTGCGCAACAGCTTCGGGGATCAGGTGATTCACGACGGGCTCGACCTGGACGTGCGCAAGGGCGAGATCCTGGGCGTGGTCGGCGGATCGGGCACCGGCAAGTCGGTGCTGATGCGCACGATCATCGGCCTCCAGACCCCCGATCAGGGCGATATCACCGTGTTCGGCGAACCGACCATCGGCCGCGAGGCGACCGAGGCGGTCGATGTGCGCAAGCGCTGGGGCGTGTTGTTCCAGGGCGGTGCGCTGTTCTCGACGCTGACCGTCGCGGAGAATGTCGCGGTGCCGTTGCGGGAGTTCTACCGTGATCTGCCCCAGGCGCTGATGGACGAGATCGCGTCCTACAAGGTGGTGATGACCGGTCTGCCCGCCGATGCCGGGCCCAAATACCCGGCCGAATTGTCGGGCGGCATGAAGAAGCGTGCGGGGCTCGCCCGGGCCCTGGCGCTCGATCCCGAGTTGCTGTTCCTCGACGAGCCGACGGCGGGCCTCGACCCGATCGGCGCGGCGGCGTTCGACCAGTTGATCGCCTCGCTCCAGAAGACATTGGGGCTGACCGTCTTCCTCATCACCCACGATCTCGACACGCTTTATGCCATTTGCGACCGCGTCGCGGTGCTGGCGGACAAGAAGGTCATCGCGGTCGGCACGATCGACGAGTTGATCGCGCTCGACCATCCGTGGATCGAGGAATATTTCAAGGGGCCGCGCGGACGGGCCGCAATCGCCGCCAAGGACGAGGTGGCGGACCTGCGGCCCCGCTCCGCCGATACCGACGCCGCGCGCCACCCCACCGAAGTCGAAGCCCATTCCACCGGCCAACGGTCGCAGGGGACCGAGGCCGACGCCCATGCGAGAGGCGAACCAGGGACACGCTGATGGAAACTCGTTCGAACCACGTCCTTGTCGGCTCCGTCGTGCTGATCCTGCTCGTCGTGCTGGCGCTTTTCACCGTCTGGATCGCCCGGCTGGGCGGCACGTCGGAGAAGGAGTATGACATCTTCTTCCGCCAGTCGGTCGATGGCCTGGCCAAGGGCTCGGCGGTCACCTATTCGGGCGTGCCGTCGGGGCAGGTGAAGGAAATCGCGCTGTGGCGGCCCGATCCGCAGTTCGTGCGGGTGCGCGTCGCGGTCAACGACCAGACGCCGATCCTCCAGGGCACGACCGCGTCGATTTCCGCCAGCTTCACCGGCACCAGCACCGTCTCGCTCGACGGCGCACGCAAGGGCGCGCCGCCGATCGCCTGTCCGACGCCGGAAAACCGGACCGTCTGCCCCTATGACGTACCGGTCATCCCGACCAAGCAGGGCGGCATCGGCGCGATCCTGAACTCTGCGCCGCAGTTGCTGGAGCGGCTGTCGACGCTGACCGAGCGGCTGACCGGGCTGCTGTCGGATCGCAACCAGGCCTCGATCGCGGGCATCCTCGACAACACCAACCGCCTGACCGACGCGCTGGCCGATCGGGGGCCGGAGATCGCCGCGACGCTGGCGCAGACCCGCGTGGCGATCCAGCAGGCGGGCGATGCGGCGCAGTCGATCGGGCAATTGGCGGCGACGACCAACGGCCTGCTCGCCGAGGACGTCAAGCCGACCATGGCCAATCTGAACAAGGCGATCGCCTCGGCCCAGCAGAGCGCCGACACGCTGAATTCGGCGATCGGCGATGCGCGGCCGGGGCTTCAGACCTTCTCCAAGCAGACCGTGCCCGAGGTGGATCGTCTGGTGAAGGACCTGCGCGTGATGACCCAGTCGCTGTCGGCGGTCGCCGAGAAGGTCGACCAGCAGGGGGCGGGGTCGCTGATCGGGCAGCAGAAGCTGCCGGACTATAAGGGCAAGTGAGGAAGCCGATGAGGACCGTCATGAAGACTCCGCTGATCGTTCTGATGGCATCGCTTCCGCTGGCGGGCTGCATCAGCTTCGGGGCCAAGCCGCCGCCCTCGCTGTTGACGCTCCAGGCGCAGTCGGCGCCGGTGGTCGGCCAGACGCAGGATTCGGGTCGCGGCAAGTCGATCACCATCCAGGTGCCCAGCGCGCCGCAGGAACTCGCCACCGCGCGCGTGCCGGTGCAGGAGGATGCGACCAGCATCGCCTATGTGAAGGACGCGCAATGGGCCGAGCCGCCGACGCGGCTGTTCGCGCGGCTGATGGCGGACACGCTGACCGCGCGGGCGGGCCGGGTTGTGCTGTCGGCGCGGGAATCGATCGGCGATCCGGGCGATCGTCTGGGCGGCGAATTGCGCCAGTTCGGCATGGACGCCATCCGGCGCGAGGCCGTGGTGATGTTCGACGCCGCGCTGCAACGCGACGGTCAGACGAGCATCGAGAAGCGCCGCTTCGAGACGCGCGTGCCGGTGGGCAAGATCGACGCGGAAAGTGTCGGCCCCGCGCTGAACCAGGCGGCGAACCAGGTGGCGCAGCAGGTGTCCGACTGGGTGGGGCGGTAATTCACGATCCTCCCCGGCACGGGGAGGGGGACCATGCGAAGCATGGTGGAGGGGGATCGCCGCAAAGGATGCCCTTGAGGAAGCCCCCCTCCGTCAGACCTGCGGTCTGCCACCTCCCCGTGCCGGGGAGGATTTGCCTGACGCTGGAAAAACATGCGCCGCGACATGACGGCGAATTCCCGCATCCGTCACACTTTGCGACATAAACGCACTGGACGGGGCCGTAACGGCGGGGCAGGTTCGTGCCCATGAAGCCTCGCGCCCGCGTCCTTCTCCTGGCCACAGCCGTCTTGTCCGGCTGTACGGTCGGCCCCGATTACCGTCCCGCCGCTCCCCAAGAGCTGGGGGTGCCCGCCAATTGGTCGGTGCCCGCCGCCAATGCGCAGGCGCAGGACCTGACCCGCTGGTGGCGGTCGTTCGACGATCCGCTGCTGTCCGAACTGGTCGAGCAGGCGGTGGTCGCCAACACCGATGTGGTGCAGGCCATCGCCCGGCTGCGGCAGGCGCGCGAAAGCCTGATTCAGAGCCGCGCGACCTTGCTGCCCACCGTATCGGGTTCGACCGGCTATCAGCGGAACGAGAATCTCGCGGGTGGCGGGCGCAGCTTTACCCTCCCCGACGGAACCGTGGTCGATACCGGCGGGGGGGGCAGCAACAGCTATACCATTGGCCTGTCGGCGAGTTATCAACTGGGCCTGTTCGGCGAGGTCCGCCGTACCGTCGAGGCGACCCGTGCGACCTATGAGGGCGCGGGGTTCAGCTATGCCGCGACGCTGCTGACCGTCGAGAGCGAGTTGGCGCGCAATTACATGCTGGCGCGCGCCTATCAGGCGCAGCTTGCCAATGCGCGGTCCAGCCTGGCGCTCCAGGACGACAATCTGGAGATCGCCGGTTTCCGCGTGCAGGCGGGCCTTGTCTCCTCGCTCGACGCCGAACAGGCGCGCGGCCAGCGGGCGCAGACCGCCGCGACCATCCCGTCGATCGAGCAGCAATATAATGCCGCCGTTTCGCGCCTGGGCGTGCTGACCGCACAGGCGCCGGGCGCGCTCAAGACCCGGCTGGAGGCGGTGCGGCCCATCCCCAACGGCCCGGCGGTGATCGGCGTCGGCATCCCGGCGGACGTGCTGCGGCGTCGCCCCGATGTCCGCGCCGCCGAGCGCAACCTGGCCGCCGCCACCGCGCGGATCGGCGTGGTGCAGGCGGCGCTCTATCCGGCACTCGCCATATCGGGGAATATCAACACGGCGGCGACCAGCCTGGGCTCGCTGGGCGATGCGATCACCGGCAGCCTGTTCGCCGGGCTGACCCAGGCGATCTTCAACGGCGGTCGTCTGCGTTCGCAGGTCAGGAACGCGCAGGCGCTCGCCGATCAGAGCTATGCCGCCTATCAGGGCACCGTCCTGCTCGCGCTGGAGGACGTCGAGAACGCCATCGTCGCGCTCAACACCGCGCGCGAGCGGGAACGGCAATTCGCCATCCAACTCGATGCCGCGCGCAACTCGGCGGTGCTGGCGCGCAGCCAGTATCGCTCGGGCCTGACCGACTTCACCACCCTGTCGCAACAGGAGGCCGCGCTGCTCAGCGCGCAGAACGGGCTGGTACAGGCTCGCTCCGACGCCGCCACCGCGCAGGTCGCGCTGTTCGCCGCGCTGGGCGGCGGCTGGGACGACACCCATATTCCTGAAGCGCCATCGCGCGCGACAACCCCGGACAACCGCTGATGGCCGACCAGACTCTCGACGATTTCCTGGGCGTGAAGCCACAGCCGCGCTGGCGCAAATGGGTGCAATGGGGCGTGGTGATCGTTGGCGTGGTACTGCTCGCGCTGCTGCTGAAAAACTGTTTCGGCGGATCGAACGAGGCGGGCTATGCGACCGCGCCGGTGACGCGCGGAGACCTGACCGTCACCGTCTCGGCGACCGGCAAGCTGGCCCCCACGACCCAGGTGACGGTCGGCTCGCAGCTTTCGGGGCTGGTCACCAGGGTGGTGGTCGATGTGAACGACCGGGTGAAGGCGGGCGAGGCGCTGGCACTGATCGATCCCGAACAGATTGACGACCAGATCCGTGCGGGCCAGGCGACACTGGCCGCGAACCAGGCCCAGGTGGCGCAGGCGCGCGCGACCGTGGCCGAGGCGCAGGCGCAACTCGCGCGGCTGGAACAGGTCTATAAACTGTCCAACGGCCGCGTCCCCTCGGCCACCGAATTGCAGACGGGGCGCGCCGATGCGCAGCGTGCGGTCGCCGCGCTCCGCGTCGCGGAAGCCAATGTCGCCGCCGCCCGTGCGCAGCTCGCCCAGTCGCAGACCCAGCGACAGCGCGCGATCATCCGCTCGCCCGTCTCCGGCGTGGTACTGGCGCGGCAGGTCGATCCGGGCCAGACCGTCGCGGCGTCCTTCAACACGCCGACCCTGTTCGTCATCGCCGAAGACCTGACCCAGATGAAGCTGGAGGTCGCGATCGACGAAGCCGATGTCGGCGAGGTGAAGGTGGGGCAGAAGGCCAATTTCACCGTCGACGCCTTTCCGGGGCGGACCTTCCCCGCGACGATCACGCGGGTCGACCTGGGATCGAACCTGACGGTCAGCGCGGCGACCTCTTCGTCTTCCTCGACCACCAGTGCCACGTCGACCACGGGGCAGGTGGTGAGTTATGCCGCCGACCTGACCGTGGCGAACCCCGACCTGCAATTGCGCCCCGGCATGACCGCGACCGCCGATATCGTGACGTCGGACAAGCGGGGCGTCATGCTGATCCCCAATGCGGCGTTGCGCTTCCAGCCTTCGGACGGCGCGGGGCAGGGCGGCGGCGGCATTGCGGGTTCGCTGACCTTCCGTCCGCGCCGCGACCGGGCGGCGCGGACCGCGACCGTCCAGCGCGGCGCGACCCAGACCGTCTATGTGCGTGGTTCCGACGGCAAGCCGCAGGCGGTGCAGATCGTCACCGGCGACACCAACGGATCGATGACCGAGGTCCTGTCGGGCGGCCTCAAGCCGGATATGCAGGTCATCACCGGCCAGCTTGCGGCAGGGCAGAGCGCCCCCGCCGGGGGCGGCCAGCGTCGTCAGGGCCAGCAAGGGGGCGGCGGTGGCCGCTGATGCGCCTCTGATCCAGCTTCGCGGCGTCACCAAGACCTATGGCAGCGGCGCGACCCAGTTCCAGGCGCTGAAAGGGGTCGACCTCGACATTGCGGGCGGCGATTTCGTCGCGGTGATGGGGCCTTCGGGGTCGGGCAAGTCGACGACGATGAACATATTGGGCTGTCTCGACGTGCCGAGCGGGGGAAATTTCCTGTTCCGCGGCTATCATGTCGAGACGCTGGACCGCGACCAGCGCGCGATGCTGCGGCGGCGCTATCTGGGCTTCGTGTTCCAGGGGTTCAACCTGCTGTCGCGCACCACCGCGCTGGAGAATGTCGAACTGCCTCTGCTCTACCGGGGCGAGGACAAGAAGACGCGGCGCGAACTCGGCATGGCGGCGCTGGAGAAGGTCGGGCTCGACCAATGGTGGGACCATACGCCCGCCGAACTGTCGGGCGGGCAGCAACAGCGCGTGGCGATCGCCCGCGCCATCGTCACCAGCCCCGACGTGCTGCTGGCCGACGAGCCGACCGGCAATCTCGATTCCGAACGCTCGGTCGAGATCATGGAGTTGCTGACCGGGCTCAACCGGGACAGCGGCATCACCGTGTTGATGGTCACGCACGAGCCCGACATGGCCGCCTTCGCGCGGACCGTCATCCACTTCAAGGACGGGCTGGTCGAGCGGATCGAGGCGCAGCATCGCCCCGGCGTCGTGCCGGATATGGATGGGCACTGATGTTCGGCACCACGCTTCTTCTCGCCATCCGCTCGATCCGGCGGCATCTGCTGCGGTCCTTCCTGACCACGCTCGGCATCGTGATCGGCGTCGGCGCGGTCGTGACCATGGTGACGCTGGGCAAGGCGACGACCGCCGCCGTGCAGCAGTCGATTTCGTCGCTGGGCACCAACATCCTGCAAGTCCGCCCCGGCCAGGGCTTCGGGCGCGGCGGCGGCGGCCCGCGCCCGCCCGACTTCAAGCCCGAGGACGTCGAGGCGATCGCGGATCAGATCGCGGGCGTGACGGCGGTGGCCCCGCAGGCGCAGACCACCGCGACCGCCATCTATGAGGGCGCGAACTGGTCGACCACGGTGACGGGCACGACGCTCGCCTATTTCACCGTCCAGCCCTGGCCGCTGGCGTCGGGGCGGCTCTGGACCCCGGCGGAGGAAGCCTCGGGCAAGGCCGTGTGCATCATCGGCAATACGGTGCGGAAAAACCTGTTCCCCAGTACCGATGCGGTGGGCCAGCGCTTTCGCATCGGCGCGATCAGTTGCGACGTGGTCGGCGTGCTGACCACACGCGGGCAGGGCGGGTTCGGCGACCAGGACGATGTGGTCCTGATGCCGATCAAGGCGGTGCAGCGCCGCTTCACGGGCAACCGCGACATCCGCCTGATGCTGGTCGGGGTCGATCAGGCCTATCAGACCAGCGCGGTGCAGGCCTCGCTCACCGACCTGCTGCGCGAACGGCGCAACATCACCGGCGGCAAGGAAGACGACTTCAACATCTTCGATACCAAGCAGATCAGCGACACGCTGACCAGCACGACGACGATGCTGACCCGGATCGTCGCGGCGGTGGCCGCGATCAGTCTGGTGGTCGGCGGCATCGGCATCATGAACATCATGCTGGTGTCCGTCACCGAGCGGACGCGCGAGATCGGTATCCGCCTGGCGATCGGCGCGGTCGCGCGCGAAGTGCTGATGCAGTTTCTGGTCGAGGCGGTGGTGCTGTCCTGCCTGGGCGGGATCATCGGGCTGGTGCTGGCGCAGGCGATCATCGCCGCGCTGGTGCCGGTGATGCAGGTGCCGTGGACCTTCGACCCGCAGATCAACATCATCGCCTTCGCCATTTCGGCGGTGATCGGGGTGGTGTTCGGCTATTTCCCGGCGCGGCGGGCGGCGGCGCTCAATCCGATCGACGCGCTCCGGCACGAGTGATCGTGCGCTCCGGCGCGTGGACCAACTGGCGCAGGTGTTCCAGATCCTCGGGCGTGTCGATATCGATCAGTTCGGCGGGGGCGGTCACGACATGCCGGCCACCCGCGACCAGCTTGCGAGCGCCTTCGTCGCCCTCGAGCTGGAGCAGCGCCTCGAACCGGCCCGCACCGAAGACGCCCGGCGGGGTGGGATGCTCGCCATTGCTGGACATCACCACCGAGTCCGGCCCGTCAAAGGCGTCGAACAGCCGATAGATATGCGCCGCAGTCACGCGCGGCATATCGGCCAGCGCGATCAGGATCGCCTTGGGCGCGGCCTTTGCCGCTTCCCGCACGCCCAGATGCACCGAGTGCGACATGCCCCTGGCGATCTCGTCATTATGGATCACCCGGTATCCGCGCGAGGCGAAGTCCAACTGACAGCCATCGGTCACGACGATCCGGTCGGCGAAGGGAATGCTCTCCAGCGCGGTGGTGACGTGGAAGCCCACCGGCTTGCCCAGGAATTCGGCCTCCAGCTTGTTCTCCATCCCGAAGCGACTCGACTGTCCCGCCGCAAGCAGGACCAGCACCACATCCTCAGGGTCGATCATGAAAGGCTCCTATCATCGCCGCCGCGATCGACAGCGCGATCTCGGAGGGGCCGATCGCACCGATATCCAGCCCCACCGGACCGTCGATCCGGTCGATCGCTTGCTGGGAAACGCCCATCGCCGCCAGACGCTCCCGCCGCGCCGCATGGCTGCGCCGACTGCCCAGCGCACCGACATAGGCGGTGTCGTGCGCGAGCGCGGCGACCAGCGCGGGGTCGTCGATCTTGGTATCGTGACTCAGCGTCACGACGGCGGTGGCGGGGCCGGGGGCATAGGCCGCCACCGCCTCGTCCGGCCAGCGATCGTCCAGCGTGACGCCGGGGAAGCGCTCTTCGGTCAGGAAGCGGGCGCGCGGGTCGATGACGGTGGTGGCGATGCCCAAGGTCTGCGCCAGTTGGGCAAGGCTCTGCGCGATCTGCACCGCGCCGACGATCAGCAAGCGGCGCGGCGGGTCGTAGCGATTGGCGAAGACCTCGCCCGTCTCGATCGGCCGCAGGTCCGAATGGCCGGTGGTCAGGTCGGTGGTGACGGTCAGCGACCGGCCCGCCTCGCGCGCCTCGGCGATGCGGTCGAACAGTTCGGGATCGAACCCGTCCGCCGACACGGGCTGCACCATCACCGCGATCTCGCCGCCACAGGGCAGGCCGACGTCCCAGGCGGAGGCATCCGCCACGCCGTAGCGCTTCACCTGGAAGGGCGCGCCGCCGATCACCTCGGCGGCGGTGTGGAGGATGTCGTTCTCGACGCAACCGCCCGACACCGACCCCTCGAACCGGCCATCGGCATGGACCAGCATATGGCTGCCGCGCGGGCGCGGGGCCGAGCCCCAGGTCGACACCACCGTCGCGATCGCCATCGGCTCGCCCCGCCATTCGCGGGCGGCGGCGAGGACCCTGTCATTCTCGCTCATCAAAGCGCCGGGAGATGATCGAGAAGCTTGTCGAGCGTCACCGGCATATCCCGCACCCGGATGCCGGTGGCGTTGTAGATCGCGTTGACCACCGCCGGGGCCGCGCCGGAGATGCCCAGTTCGCCGATCCCCTTGGCGTGGATCGGGTTGGCGTGGATGTCCCGCTCGTCGAGGAAATGGACTTCCTGCTGGGGTACGTCGGCGTTCACCGGGACATGATATTCGGCAAGGTCATGGTTGACCAGCTTGCCGGTGCGCGGATCGTGGATCAGTTCCTCGGTCAGCGCGGTGCCGATGCCGAAGGTCATGCCGCCCAGGCATTGCGAGCGCGCCGTCTTGGCATTGAGCACGCGCCCCGCCGCGAACACGCCCAGCATCCGGCGGACGCGAACCTCTCCGGTGATGACGTTCACGCCCACTTCCGCGAAATGCGCACCGTAGCTGGCCTGGTTGAACTGCTTCTCCTGCGCGCCGGGCCTGATCTCGCCGATCGCGGACAGGCCGTCCTTGCCGACCAGTTCGCCGATCGGGACCGAACGGTTGTCGCCGATCGCCATGCCGTCCTTCAGCGTCAGGCTGTCGGTGTCGACACCCATCGCCTTGGCCAGCTTCTCGCGCACCCGCTCGGCCGCGAGATACACCGCCGACCCTGCCGACGCTGCGCCCCACGACCCGCCCGAGCCCGCGGCGGGGGGATCGTTGGTGTCGCCCAGCGCCATCGTGACCTTTTCGACCGGCAGGCCGAGGATTTCGGCAGCAATCTGCGCCATGATGGTGTAACTGCCCGTGCCGATATCGGTCATCGCGGAGGAGACGGTCGCGCTGCCGTCGGGATGGAGTTCGACCTTGGCGGCGGACTGCTGCAACTGGTTGGAGCGGCAGGCGGCGGCGACGCCCATGCCGATCAGCCAGTCGCCCTCGCGGCGCTGACCGGGTGCCCGGCGCTGGTCCCAGCCGAAATGCTTCGCGCCCTCCTCCAGCGAACGGGTCAGGTTGCGCGACGAATAGGGGACGTTGAGTTCCGGGTCCTGCTGCGGATCATTGACCTTGCGAAGGTCGATGGGGTCCATGCCGATCGCCTCGGCCAGTTCGTCCATGGCGCATTCCATGCCGACCATGCCCACCGCCTCACCCGGTGCGCGCATCGATCCCGACAGCGTCCAGTTCAGCCGCACCACGTCATGGTTGATCCGCCGATTCTCGCCCGCATAGAGGAAATGCGTACCGATCCCGACAGGCTCGAAGAAGTCCTCGTCCGGCAGGTTCGAGGTGATCGACTCGTGGCCCAGCGCGACGATCCGGCCGCCCGCTTCGGCGCCCAGCCGCATCCGCTGTTCGGTATTGGAGCGGCGGACCGTGGCGTCGAACACCTGCTGGCGCAGCATCACCGCCTTGACCGGGCGGTTCAGTCGCTTGGCCGCGATGGCCGCGGCGACGCTCTCCGGCGCGATGCCCAGCTTGGCCCCGAAGCCACCGCCGATATAGCGCGCAATGATCCGCACCTTGGACGACGATATCCCCAGCGCCTTGGCCAGTTGCTGCGCATCCGAGGTCGGCATCTGGTATGCGCCGTATAGGGTCAGCGCGCCGTCTTCCCACACCGCGATCGAGGCATGGGGTTCCATCGCGGCGGAGTTCTGGCTGGGGGTGGTGTAGGTGACGTCGACCTTCACCGCCGCGCCCTCGAACGCCTGGTCGAAATCGCCCTGGTCGTAATGGCCCTTGATAAGGCCATCGGGGGCTGGCTCGGCCTCGGCCTTGTTCGCCTCATAGTCGAAGGTCCCGTCGAGCGGCTCGTATTCGACCTTGAGCCGCTTGGCGGCGTCGCGCGCGACCTCGAAACTCTCGGCAACGACGATCGCGACGATCTCGCCGAAATAGTCGACGGTGCGCACGCCTTGCGTCGGGGCTTCTGTCTCGCCGCCCTGCTGCGAGTTGCGGATGAAGCTGTCATAATCGGTGATGACGTCGATCACGCCGGGGATCGCCTTGACCGCATCGGCGTGGATCGCCTTGATCTTGCCATGGCCGAAATTCGCGCCGACCAGCACGCCGTGCGCGATATTCTCGATGGCATATTCGGCGGCATAGGTGGCGGTGCCCGTCACCTTTTTCGGGCCGTCCACCCGGTCGAGCGGTTTGGAAATCACCCCCTGCACGCCGGTGTCGAGCAGGCTGTCGGGGTGCGGCTGATTCATGGTCAGCGTGTTCGTGTCGTCCTTGCCGAATCCGAACATGGGATCAGCCCTCCTGAGTCAGTTCGCGGAGCGTCGCGATCAGCGTGCGGCGCGTCAGCGGAATCTTGAAGTCGTTCGAGCCATAGCCTTTGGCGTCGGCCAGCAGCGCATCGGCGGCGGCGTTGAACGCCGTGTCGCTGGGGGCCTGCCCGACCAGCGCCTGCTCCACCGCCTCATTCCGCCACGGCATGGGGCCGAGCCCACCAAATGCCAGTCGGGCCGAGGCGATCCGGCCATCCTCGACCGCGACGATCCCGGCAATCGACACGAGCGCAAAGGCGTAGGAGGCGCGGTCGCGGACCTTGCGATAGGTCTGCTTGCCCCTGGGCGCGGGCGGCAGTTCGACATGGGTGATGAGTTCGCCGCGCTCCAGGACGTTCTCGATCTCCGGCGTGGCGCCCGGCAGGCGATAGAATTCGCCGATCGCGATCCGGCGGCGGTCGCCGTCCGGCTTCCGGGTGACGATGACCGCGTCCAGCGCGCGCATGGCGACGGCCATGTCGCTGGGGTGCGTCGCGATGCACTGGTCCGAGGTGCCGAGGATCGCGAGGATGCGGTTCTCGCCGCCGATCGCCGAACAGCCGCTTCCCGGATCGCGCTTGTTACAGGGCGTGGCGGGGTCGTAGAAATAATAGCAGCGGGTCCGCTGGAGCAGATTGCCGCCGGTCGACGCCTTGTTGCGCAATTGCCCCGAAGCCCCGGCCAGCAGCGCGCGCGACAGCACCGGATAGCGTTCGATCACCCGCGCGTCGGCGGCGAGGTCGCTATTGGGCACCAGCGCGCCGATGGTCAGGCCGCCATCCTCGCGCGCCTCGATCTCCCCAAGATCCAGGCGGCTGATATCGACCAGCGTGTCGGGCGTCTCCACCTGCAATTTCATCAGGTCGAGCAGGTTGGTGCCGCCCGCGATGAAGCGCGCGCCCGGCACCGCGCCGTCGCGGGTGGCGGTGGCGAGCGAGTCGGCGCGGGCATAGTCGAACGGTTTCATGCCGCGATCTCCCGGCCCACATCCTCATTGGGATTGCGGTCGCCTTGCCCCGCCACGTCGCGGATCGCGTCGACGATGTTGGGATAGGCGGCGCAGCGGCACAGATTGCCGCTCATCCGCTCGGAGATTTCGGCTTCGGTCAGTTCGGCATGGCCAAGGTCCTCGGTGACATGGCTGGGCCAGCCCTTCGCCACTTCGGCCAGCATGCCCACCGCCGAGCAGATCTGCCCCGGCGTGCAATAGCCGCACTGGAATCCGTCATGCCGGACGAAGGCATCCTGCAGGGGATGGAGGTTGCCCGGCTGGCCCAGCCCCTCGATCGTCGTGATCTCGTCATCCTGATGCATCACCGCCAGCGTCAGGCAGCTATTCACCCGCCGCCCATTGACCAGCATGGTGCACGCGCCGCACTGTCCATGGTCGCACCCCTTTTTGGAGCCGGTCAGCCCCAGATGTTCGCGACACAGGTCGAGCAGCGAGGTTCGGACATCGACCTCGATGTCATGCGATTGACCATTGATTGTGAAATGCATCGGGGCATCCCCTTGGGATTACTGTCGGATGAACAAACGTCATGAATCACTTGCGTTTCCCGTTGCGAACCACTCTCATTGCCGTTGCGCTGCTCGTCGGGCAGGGTGAGGCCATGTCCGCCGACCTGTCCAAACCGCTGTCGCCCCCCATCGTCATCGCGCATCGCGGGGCGAGCGGGGAACGGCCCGAACACACGCTGGCCGCCTATGACCTGGCGATCCGTGAGGGGGCCGATGTGATCGAGCCCGATCTGGTGCCGACCAGCGACGGGCATCTGGTCGCCCGGCACGAAAACGAGATTTCGGGCACCACCGACGTCGCCGCCCATCCCGAATTCGCGGACCGCAAGACGACCAAGACGATCGACGGCCAGAGCGAAACCGGCTGGTTCACCGAGGACTTCACGCTGGCGGAATTGAAGACGCTGCGTGCCCGCGAACGCCTGCCCCAGCTTCGCTCGACCGCCTGTGACGGGCGGTTCTCGATCCCGACGCTGGAGGAGATCATCGCGCTCGCCAAGCAGCGGTCCAAGGACACCGGGCGCACCATCGCCATCTATCCCGAAACCAAGCACCCGACCTATTTCGCCTCGATCGGCAAGGGCACCGACGCGCCGCTGGTCGCCGCGCTGGCCAAGGCGGGCTGGACCACGGCGGAGGCGCCGGTCTTCATCCAGTCGTTCGAGGTGAACAATCTCCAGCATCTGAAGACGATGACCGGCATCCGCCTCATCCAGCTCGTCGCCGCCCAGGATGGCCCGACGGACAAGGCCGCGTCCAGCTATGCCGCGATGATGACGCCGGACGGGCTGAAAAAGGTCGCGACCTATGCCTGGGGCATCGGGCCGGACAAGGCGATGCTGTGGAACGGCGATGCGCCCACGACGCTGGTGACGGACGCCCATGCAGCGGGTCTGCGCGTCCATCCCTGGACCTATCGTGCGGAGAATCTCTTCGTCCGCCCCGCTTTTCGGCGGGGCACCGATCCCAAGGCGCATGGCGATGTCGCGGGCGAGATTCGCGCCGCGCTGGGCCAGGGTATCGACGGATTCTTCACCGATTTCCCGCAAATCGGGGTAGAAACGCGCAACGCCGTCGTGCGTACCCGCTGAAAGACCCTGTATCCATGCGTAACCTCGTCCTGAAACTCGCCGTCCTGACCCTGCCGCTTGGCCTTGGAGGCTGTGTGAAGACGGTCGCCAGCGTGGTGAAGGCACCGTTCCAGGCGGCGGGGCAGGTGGTCGACTGGACGACGACCAGCCAGGACGAGGCCGATCGCAACTACGGCCGCAAGATGCGCAAGAAGGAAGCGCAGGAGGGGCGCGAGCGGCGCGACTATGAGAAGCAATGCCGCAAGCACCCGGAACAGTGCCAGGGCCAGCAAGGCTATGACGGCTATCGCGCCGCCAATGACTGATCGCTGACGGGCGGCCATCCGGCCAGGATGGTCGCCACCGCCGCCAGCACCTGCGGCCGGTGCTGAACCCATAGATGGCTGGAGCGGACCTCGACCGCCGGGGTCGCTTCGTCGCGGCAGATGGTGCCGGCGACCAGCCCGTCGCTCCGGCTCCAGATGGCGACGGCGGGGCAGGGGAGCGGGCCCGCGATCGCCGCCGATCGGGCGATGACGGTGGGATCGTCCACCGACTCGCCGGTCAGCCGCTCGAACACGCGCCAGACATTGGTGGCGCGGGGTGGCCCGGCATAGGGCGAGGAAATGGTGATGACGCCCGCGACCAGATCGGGCCGGGCCTGCGCCACCATCCGTGCCATGATCCCGCCCAGGCTGATGCCGATCAGCGTGACCGGCCCTTGCACCGCCAGCGACCCGACCCGCGCGATCAACTGCTCGGCCTGTGGCCCGACGCTGCGCACGCCACGGTTGCGGCCCAGCCCCCAGCCATGGACGCGGTATCCCTTCGCAGTCAGATAGCGGCGCAACACGATACTGGACGCGTCGCTGTTGAACAGGCCGGGCAATATCATCACCGTCCGCCCGTCGCCACGCGGCGCGGCGGCCAGGTCTGCCCGGTGCCGCCACCAGGTCGCCCCCATCCACAGCGCGCGCGGCAGTTCGGCGGCCCAGAGCGCCTTGGAGGGCGGCGGGATCACAGCCATGTCATCACCGTCACGGGGAAGGGCGTCCACCATCCCATTCGCACCCCCGCCGCCGCCAGCGCGTCGCCGGTCCAGTTGTTACAGGTGTGGGCGACGCTGTAGCGCCCGTTCGCCTCATAAAAGGCGTCATATACGTCATAGCCGGGATGATGCGGCCCGCCGCGTCGCCAACGCGATTGGATGAAAGCGACCATATGGCGATAGGCCGTCGGTGACAGGCGGATCATCCGCACATCGTTGCCGTTCGCGCGGGGGAGCGGCAGATGATCGACATGGATCAGCGTCCGGTCGCTGCCCAGCGCGGCGTGCAGGATCGTGCCAGGCCTGACGTCGCGCCAGTGCGGCGTCTCGCGAAAGAAGCCCGCCTCGCCCCAGCCGATCGCCAGATAGGGAAAGCCCGCATAGCGCGGGTCGCGCAAGTCCTGTGGTTTCGCCCAGTCGCGCCAGTCCATGCCCGCCGCCTGTTTGGGCACGATGATCGCGGTGTGGATCGCGCTCGCCTCGACGAAGATGGTGACGGCATCGGGACCGGCGGCGGGCTGCGCGACGGTCTTGCGCGGGATCGCACCCAGCGCCAGCCCCGCCGCGACATAGACAAACACCACCGCGCCGATCGCGACCGCGACGCCCCTTGCGACGCGCCCCAGCCGTCGCCACGATATGGTTTCATTTGTCACCATCATCATGATAGGCTCCGCTTATGGCACAGGATACCCATGTTCTCGCCGCCCCGCCCGAAGGCGCCGGAGCCGACTGGACCATCCCGCAAGGGTGGGAGCATTACACCGCGGAGGAACATGCGACCTGGGATACGCTGTTCGCGCGCCAATCCCAATTGCTGCCGGGCCGCGCGTCGGAGGCGTATCTGCGCGGGCTGAACGTTCTCAAGCTGTCGCGGCCGGGCATTCCCGATTTCGAGGAACTGTCCGACCGGCTGATGAAACTGACCGGGTGGCAGGTGGTCGCGGTGCCGGGGCTGGTGCCGGACGATGTGTTCTTCGACCATATGGCCAATCGCCGCTTCGTCGCGGGCAATTTCATCCGGCGGCCGGATCAGCTCGATTATCTTCAGGAGCCGGACGTCTTCCATGACGTGTTCGGCCATGTGCCGATGCTCGCCGATCCGGTCTTCGCCGATTACCTCGCCGCCTATGGCCGGGGCGGACAGCGGGCGCTGGGGATGGATGCGCTGAAATATCTCGGGCGGCTCTATTGGTACACGGTCGAGTTCGGACTGGTGCGCGAGGATGGGGATTTGCGAATCTATGGCGCGGGGATCGTGTCGAGCTATTCGGAGAGCCGCTTCGCGCTGGAGGACCCCAGCCCCAACCGAATGGGCTTCGACCTCGCTCGGGTGATGCGGACAGAGTATCGGATCGACGACTTCCAGCAGAATTATTTCGTGATTCCGAGTTACGAGGAATTGCTGCGGATCACCTTGGAGACGGATTTCGCTCCGCTGTATGAGGCGATCAAGGCGTTGCCGGATATTCCCGTGGCGGAGATTGTGGCGGGGGATGAGGTGGTGACGCTCGGGACGCAATCTTACGCGAAGGCGAAGCGAGGATAGGGATTCCCTTGGGCTTCGACTTCGCTAAGCCCGAACGGGGCGGGGGCATGTTCCCCAGCCTCCGTTCAGTCTGAGCGAAGTCGAAGGCCACGCCCGAACCTCAGAACCGGAACCTTATGCCGCACTCCCGGTTCGCGCATCATGCATGACCAACTCAACAACGCGGTGAATTACCCGCTGCTCGCCCAGCCCCATATCCAGCTTTACGGTACGGTGGACGAGGTGATGTACGCCGGTTTCAAGGACCAACTCGCCGCCGCGCCGGGCGATGGCCCGTTGGTCGTGTCGATCACCACGCTGGGCGGCGACCCGGAGATGGCGCGGGCGATGGGCGACTCGATCCGGCTGCTGCGCGACTATACCGGCCGCGACACGCTGTTCCTGGGCAAGGTCGCGGTCTATTCGGCGGGGGCGACGTTCATGTCGGCCTTTCCGGTCGAGCATCGTTTCCTGACCCGCGGCACCCGATTGATGCTCCATGAGCGCCAAATGAGCGGCAGCATCGATCTGTCCGGCCCGCTCACCAACCTGCCGGTGGTCCTGAAGGCCAAGCTGCACGAGATCGAGCAGTCCGTTCTGATCCAGGAAGAGGGCTTCCGCGCCATCGTCAACGGATCGAAAGTGACCTTCGAGACGCTCCAGGAGAAGGCGCGCAGCAACTGGTATATCGACGCCGAGGAGGCACGCGATCTGGGCCTCGTGCTTGATGTGATCTGAGGCAGCGCCTAAATCGGTCAAGACATTTGCGACAAGCGCCCCTGTCATGTATCGGCGGGGGCGATCCTTTGCCGACATGCCTGTCGGCCCATCCAGCGGGTTTGTGACCATGGCCGAATTTGCCCTGCCGAAGAACAGCGTCATCAAGAAGGGCGAAACGCATAAGCCGACCACCTCGGGCCGCATCAAGAAGTTCAAGGTCTATCGCTACGATCCCGATTCGGGCCAGAATCCGCGCTACGACACGTTCGAGGTCGATCTGGACGAGTGCGGCCCGATGGTGCTCGACGCGCTCATCAAGATGAAGGCGGAGCAGGACAGTTCGCTGACCTTCCGCCGTTCGTGCCGCGAGGGCATTTGCGGATCGTGCGCGATGAACATCGACGGGCGCAACGGCCTGGCCTGCACCACCGCGATCGAGGATGTGAAGGGCACGGTTCAGATCACGCCCTTGCCGCACATGGATGTGGTCAAGGATCTGGTCCCCGACTTCACCCATTTCTACGCGCAATATGCCTCGATCAAGCCATGGCTCCAGACCGTGTCGCCCGCCCCCTCGGGCAAGGAGCGGCTCCAGTCGCCGGACGACCGCGCGAAGCTGGACGGTCTTTACGAGTGCATCCTGTGCGCCTGCTGCTCGACCTCGTGCCCCAGCTATTGGTGGAACAGCGACAAGTTCCTGGGACCGGCGATCCTGCTCCAGGCCTATCGCTGGCTGGCCGACAGCCGCGACGAGATGACCGGCGAGCGTCTGGACGAACTGGAAGACCCCTTCCGCCTGTATCGCTGCCACACGATCATGAACTGCGCGAATGTCTGCCCCAAGGGGCTGAACCCGGCCAAGGCGATCGCCGAGATCAAGAAGATGGAAGCCGAGCGGATCATCTGATCCCCCTCCGTCGCCCCAGCGCAGGCTGGGGCCTCTCTTGATGGAGGGACGGCGGCCAAAGATCCCAGCCTTCGCTGGGATGACGATTTGAAGAAGGGGGTCGGAAACGGCCCCCTTTTCTTATTCCTCCCCAAGCTGTGCTTGGGGAGGGGGACCATCGCGCCAGCGATGGTGGAGGGGCGGTATCCCCAACGAAGCGGTGACACCCCTCCGTCAGCCCTACGGGCTGCCACCTCCCCTTGCAGGGGAGGAATGGGGTTGACGGAATCGGACTCGGGGCAGACATCGCCCCTGACATGCCCGATATCCTGAACGCCTATCACCGCCTGGTCGCTGCCGAAGAGCTCCGCCCCGATCCCGAACAGGCCGCCGCCGCCGCGCGACTCGAAGAACTGGCCACAAAGCTGGAAGCCGGAGAGAATCGCAAAAAGCCGAGTTTTTTGGCGCGGTGGTTCATAACTAGCCCCGTGATCCTATCGCGCGGCGTCTATCTCTGGGGCGATGTCGGGCGCGGCAAGTCGATGCTGATGGACCTGTTCTTCGATCACGTCGCGGTGGAGGCCAAGCGCCGCGTCCATTTCGCCGAGTTCATGCTGGAGGTCCACGCCCGCATCGCCACCGAGCGCGCCAAGCAGGCGGGCGAGCCGATCGCCCCCGTCGCCGCCGCGCTGGCCGAGGAAGTCCGGCTGCTGGCGTTCGACGAGATGATGGTGACGAATAGCCCCGACGCGATGATCCTGTCGCGGCTGTTCACCGCGCTGATCGAGGCGGGGGTGACGATCGTCACCACCTCCAACCGCCCGCCCAGGGACCTCTACAAGAACGGGCTGAACCGCGAGCATTTCCTGCCCTTCATCGCGCTGATCGAGGCGCGGCTGGACGTGCTGGCGCTGAACGGCCCGACCGATTACCGTCGCGACCGGCTGGGGCGGCTCGACACCTGGCTGGTGCCCAATGGGCCCAAGGCGACGATGACGCTGTCGGCGGCGTTCTTCCGCCTGACCGACTATCCGGTCGAGGATGCCGCGCATGTGCCGTCCGAGGATATGAAAGTCGGCGGCCGGGTGCTGCATGTGCCCAAGGCGCTGAAGGGCGTGGCGGTCTTCTCGTTCAAGCGGCTGTGCGGCGAGGCGCGGGGAGCGGCCGACTATCTGGCGGTCGCGCGGCGTTTCCACACCGTCATCCTGGTCGGCATCCCCAAGCTGGGGCCGGAGAATCGCAACGAGGCGGCGCGCTTCGTGCAGCTGATCGATGCGCTCTACGAGCACAAGGTCAAGCTGCTCGCCGCAGCGGACGCGCAGCCTGGCGAACTCTATGAAACCGGCGATGGTCGGTTCGAGTTCGAACGCACGATCAGCCGCCTGGAAGAGATGCGCTCCGAAGACTATCTGGCGCAAGGCCATGGCTCGGACGAAGGGCCGACGACGCCTTAATGCACTTGCGAACCATTATCGTTTAAAATCTTAAACTCTGTGGATTAACGGTTGCCCCCACGCCGATATGGGCGTAGGCCGCGTGACCAATCACGCACGTCCACTACGGAGTAGGATTGGAATGGCTCGCAAGAAGATCGCGCTGATCGGCGCCGGTAACATCGGCGGTACGCTGGCGCACCTCGCCGCGCTCAAGGGGCTGGGCGATATCGTCCTGTTCGACGTCGTCGAGGGCGTGCCCCAGGGCAAGGCGCTCGACCTGTCGCAGTGCGGCCCGGTCGAAGGCTTCGACGCGAATATCAAGGGCTCCAACGATTACGCCGATATCGCGGGCGCCGATGTCATCATCGTCACCGCCGGTGTCGCGCGCAAGCCCGGCATGAGCCGCGACGACCTGCTCGGCATCAACCTGAAGGTGATGAAGGCGGTCGGCGAGGGCATCCGCGACAACGCGCCCGACGCCTTCGTGATCTGCATCACCAACCCGCTCGACGCGATGGTCTGGGCGCTGCGCGAATTCTCAGGGCTGCCCGCGAACAAGGTCGTCGGCATGGCGGGCGTGCTCGACTCGGCGCGCTTCTCGCACTTCCTCGCCGAGGAGTTCGGCGTGTCGGTGAAGGACGTGAACACCTTCGTGCTGGGCGGCCACGGCGACACCATGGTCCCGGTCCTGGAATATTCGACCGTCAGCGGCATCCCGGTCAGCGACCTGATCGAGATGGGCTTCTCGACCAAGGAAAAGGTCGACGAGATCATCAAGCGCACCCGTGGCGGCGGCGGCGAGATCGTCGCACTGCTCAAGACCGGCTCGGCTTACTACGCGCCCGCGACCAGCGGCATCGCGATGGCCGAAGCCTATCTCTACGACCAGAAGCGCATCCTGCCGGCCGCTGCGCACCTGTCGGGTGAATATGGCATCGACAACCTCTATGTCGGCGTCCCCGTCGTGATCGGTGCCGGTGGCGTCGAGAAGGTCGTCGAGGTCAAGCTGTCGGACGAGGCGAAGGCCAATCTTCAGGTGTCGGTCGACGCGGTCAAGGAACTGCTCGTCGCCTGCAAGGGTATCGACGGGTCGCTGGCGTAATTTGAAGGAATAGAACCGCCCCGGCGAAGGCCGGGGCCCAGTTGGGTTGGTCATGGTGATCGAAGCGCAAGCCTTCGTCTACATCATGGCCAGCGGTCGAAACGGGACGATCTATATCGGCTCGACGACCAATTTACCGCGGCGGGTGTGGGAACACCGCAACGGCGTGGTCGCTGGGTTCACGCGGGAGCATCGCTGTCATCGGCTCGTCTGGTACGAGGCGCATGATAGCTGGGAAGCAGCGCGGCAACGCGAACTGCGAATGAAGAATTGGAAGCGGCTTTGGAAGCTGCGGGAAATCGAAGGGCTCAATCCCAACTGGGACGACCTGTTCGATCGCATCGCACTCCCATAACCGGATCGCAACTGGGCCCCGGCCTTCGCCGGGGCGGACAAGGACGGAACCGACGGATGAGCATCCTCGTCAACAAGAACACCAAGGTCATCACCCAGGGCATGACGGGTGAAACCGGCACGTTCCACACCCAGCAGGCGCTGGCGTACGGCACGCAGATGGTCGGCGGCGTGACGCCGGGCAAGGGCGGCACCGAGCATATCGGCCTGCCGGTCTTCAACACCGTCGCCGAAGCCAAGTCGAAGACGGGCGCGGACGCGTCGGTCATCTACGTGCCGCCGCCCTTCGCGGCCGACTCGATCCTGGAGGCGATCGACGCGGAGATTCCGCTGATCGTCGCGATCACGGAAGGGATTCCGGTCCTCGACATGGTCAAGGTCAAGCGCGCCCTGTCGGGTTCGAAGTCGCGCCTGATCGGCCCGAACTGCCCGGGCGTCCTGACGCCGGGCGAGTGCAAGATCGGCATCATGCCGGGTTCGATCTTCAAGAAGGGTTCGGTCGGCGTCGTGTCGCGCTCGGGAACCCTGACCTATGAGGCGGTGTTCCAGACCTCGAATGCGGGCCTGGGTCAGACGACCGCGGTCGGCATCGGCGGCGATCCCGTCAACGGCACCAACTTCATCGACGTGCTGGAGCTGTTCCTGGCCGATGACGAAACCCAGTCGATCATCATGATCGGTGAGATCGGGGGCTCGGCGGAAGAAGAAGCCGCGCAGTTCCTGCGTGACGAAGCCAAGCGCGGCCGTTCGAAGCCGATGGCGGGCTTCATCGCGGGCCGTACGGCTCCTCCGGGCCGTCGCATGGGCCATGCCGGCGCGATCGTGTCGGGCGGCCAGGGCGGCGCCGAGGACAAGATCGCGGCGATGGAAGCGGCCGGGATCAAGGTCGCGGCCAGCCCGTCGGAACTCGGCTCGACCCTGTTGTCGGTGCTGAACAAGTAAGGCGTATCGCGTCACCCCGGCACAACCGCCGGGGTCCGTGGCGGCAGGCGGGCCGCTCGCGGCTGCGGACCCCAGGCGGATGTGCCGGGGTGGCGATCACAAAGAAGTCGGGCGGTCGAGGAAGCGTCTCATGGGCTACGAAGGCCAGGAATTCAGCGAAATCGCGGCGGGCGTCAGCCCCGCTTTCATCGAAACGCTCTATGCCAAGTACCAGGCCGACTCCGCGTCGGTCGATGCGGGCTGGCGGACCTTCTTCGAGGGTCTGGAGCAGGGCGTGGGCGCCCCGAGCTGGCAGAACAAGCGCTGGCCGCTGACCTCGACCGACGATCTGACGGCGGGCCTCGACCCGACCCAGATGGAGCCTGCCCCCAAGCCTGCCAAGGGTGGCAAGCCCGCTCCGGCGGCTGCGGCGGCGGCCCCCTCGACCGCCGATATCGTCAAGGCGGCGGGCGACGCGATCCGCGCCCAGATGCTGATCCGCACCTACCGGGTGCGCGGTCACCTCGCGGCGAACCTCGACCCGCTGGGCCTTTCGGGCCTGCGGGAATTGCCCGAGGATCTGAAGACCGAATATCACGGCTTCACCGACGCCGATATCGACCGCAAGGTCTATCTGGGCGGCACGATGGGCTATGAATGGGCGACCGTTCGCGAACTGGTCGACACGCTGCGCAAGAATTACTGCGGCAATATCGGCCTGGAATATATGCACATCGCGGATGTGGAGGAGCGCCGCTTCCTTCAGGACCGGATGGAAGGCCGCGACAAGGCGATCGAGTTCACCGTCGATGGCAAGAAGGCCATCCTGAACAAGGTCATCGAGGCCGAGCAGTGGGAAAAATTCCTCGGCAAGAAATATGTCGGCACCAAGCGCTTCGGCCTGGACGGCGGCGAGTCGATGATCCCCGCGCTCGAATCGGTCATCAAATATGGCGGCCAGATGGGCGTGCGCGAGATCGTGTTCGGCATGGCGCATCGCGGTCGCCTGAACGTGCTGGCCAATGTCATGGCCAAGCCGTTGCGCGTGATCTTCCACGAATTCGCCGGTGGTTCGGCCAACCCCGATGATATCGGCGGTTCGGGCGACGTGAAGTATCACCTCGGCACCTCGACCGACCGGGAGTTCGACGGCCACAAGGTCCATATGTCGCTGGTCGCCAACCCCTCGCACCTCGAGGCGGTGAACCCGGTCGTGCTGGGCAAGACCCGCGCGATCCAGACGATCGCCGACGACCTGACCGATCACTCGGCTTCGGTGCCGGTGCTGATCCATGGCGACGCGGCGTTTGCGGGTCAGGGTATCGTCTGGGAATGCCTCGGCTTCTCCGGCATCCGTGGCTATAACACCGGCGGCTGCATCCACTTCATCATCAACAACCAGGTGGGCTTCACCACCTCGCCGCAATTCGCGCGTTCCTCGCCCTATCCGTCGGACGTGGCCAAGGGCGTCCAGGCGCCGGTCTTCCACGTCAATGGCGACGATCCCGAGGCGGTGACCTTCGCCACCAAGATGGCGATCGAGTTCCGCCAGAAGTTCCACCGCGACATCGTGATCGACATGTGGTGCTATCGCCGCTTCGGTCACAACGAAGGCGACGAGCCGGGCTTCACCCAGCCGCTGATGTACAACAAGATCCGCTCGCACCCCGGTGTCAGCGAAATCTACTCGAAGCGCCTCGTGTCCGAGGGCGTGGTCGATCAGGCCTGGGTCGACGAGAATATCAAGCAATACACCACCCGCTGCGAAGGCGAGTTCGAAGCGGGCGCGAGCTACAAGCCCAACAAGGCCGACTGGTTCGCCGGTCGCTGGTCGGGCCTTTCCGCTCCGAAGGAAAGCGATCAGGGCCGCCGCAATGTGGAAACCGGCCTCGACAAGAAGCTGTTCGACGCGATCGGCCGCACGCTGACCACGATCCCCGAAGGCTTGCAGGTTCACAAGACGCTGAACCGCGTGCTCGACGCCAAGCGTCAGATGTTCACGACCGGCGAGAATTTTGACTGGGCGACCGGCGAGGCCTTGGCCTTCGGCTCGCTGCTTTCGGAAGGCTATGGCGTGCGTCTGTCCGGCCAGGATTCGGGTCGCGGCACCTTCTCGCAGCGTCACGCGGTCTGGGTCGACCAGACCGACGAGCACAAATATGTGCCGCTGAAGACCGTCGAGCATGGCAGCTTCGAAGTGCTGGACAGCCCGCTGTCCGAGTACGGCGTGCTGGGCTTCGAATATGGTTACGCGCTCGCCGATCCGAAGACGCTGGTCATGTGGGAGGCGCAGTTCGGCGACTTCGTCAACGGCGCACAGATCATGATCGACCAGTTCATCACGAGCGGCGAGTCCAAGTGGCTCCGCGCCAACGGCCTCGTGATGCTGCTGCCGCATGGTTATGAAGGGCAGGGGCCGGAGCACTCGTCGGCACGGCCCGAGCGCTTCCTCCAGTCTTGCGCGAACGACAATATCCAGGTTGCGAACTGCACCACCCCGGCCAACTATTTCCACCTGTTGCGCCGCCAGATGCACCGCAATTTCCGCAAGCCCCTGATCGTCTTCACGCCCAAGTCGCTGTTGCGCCACAAGCTGGCGGTGTCCAAGGCCGAGGACTTCCAGGGCGAGAGCCACTTCCGCCGCCTGCTGTCGGACACCAACGGTGCCGCCGACGAAGCGACGACGCGGCTGGTCCTGTGCACCGGCAAGGTCGCCTATGACCTGATCGAGGCGCGCGACGCGGCGGGCGACACCACGACCCAGATCGTGCGTGTCGAGCAGCTCTATCCCTTCCCCAGCGACGCGCTGGCCAAGCGGATCGCGCGGATGCCGAACCTGCAGGACGTGGTCTGGGCGCAGGAAGAGCCGAAGAACAACGGCTACTGGTTCTTCGTCGAGCCGCTGATCGAGGAGGCGCTGGCCGAGGCCGGGGCTTCGGTGAAGCGCGCCCGTTATGCGGGTCGCACGGCGGCGGCGTCGCCCGCCACCGGCCTGATGAAGCGCCACACCGCCGAGCAGGGTGCGCTGGTCGCCGATGCGCTGGGCCATAATGTCCGCGAGGAAATCCGCCGGACGCGCGCCGAGGGCAGCAATACCACCGCCAAGCCGACGACGGCGGCGGTCGACTGAACGACTGACGAGTGCCCCGGTCCTTCGCGGGACCGGGGAGGGACGAAATCTGGCGCGGGCGTTTTGCCCGCCCGCGTAAGAACCCCGGTCGATGGACCGGGTGGAGGAAATGGAAATGGCGACTGAAGTTCTGGTGCCGGTGCTGGGCGAATCGATCTCCGAAGCGACGCTCGGCGAATGGCTGAAGCAGCCGGGTGACGCGGTGGCGGTCGACGAGCCGATCGCGAGCCTGGAGACCGACAAGGTCTCGGTCGAAGTGCCCTCGCCGGTGGCGGGTGTCATGGGCGAGCATGCCGTCAAGGTCGGCGACACGGTGCAGGTCGGCGCGCTTCTGGCGACCGTCGATGCCGGTGGCGCGGCCCCGGCCAAGACCGAAGCGGCAGCTCCTGCCGTGACCGCGGCTCCGGCGGCTGCCGCTCCGGCGCCCGCCGCTGACGAGTCGAGCGACTCGCCCGCCGCGCTGTCGCCCTCGGTTCGCCGTGCGGTGCTCGAACATGGTCTGGACCCGTCGACGATCAAGGGCACCGGCAAGGACGGCCGCATCACCAAGGAAGATGTCGCCGCCGCCGCCGCCAACAAGTCGAGCGCCCCGGCTCCGGCCGCAGCCCCCGCCGCTGCCGCCCCCGCCGGTTCGGCGCGCAAGGAAGAGCGCGTGAAGATGACGCGCCTGCGTCAGACGATCGCCAAGCGCTTGAAGGAAGCGCAGAACACCGCCGCGATGCTGACGACGTTCAACGACGTCGACATGACCGCGGTGATCGAGGCGCGCGCCAAGTATAAGGACCTGTTCGAGAAGAAGCACGGCGTCCGGCTGGGCTTCATGGGCTTCTTCGTGAAGGCCGCGACGATGGCGCTGAAGGACATTCCTTCGGTCAACGCCTCGATCGAGGGCGATGAGATCGTCTATCACGACTATGCCGACATCTCGGTCGCCGTCTCGGCCCCGAACGGCCTGGTCGTGCCGGTCATCCGCGATGCGCAGGACCTGACGGTCGCGGGCATCGAAAAGACGATCGGCGACTTCGGCAAGCGCGCCAAGGACGGCACGCTCAAGATGGAAGAGATGAAGGGCGGCACCTTCACCATCTCCAACGGCGGCGTGTTCGGCTCGCTGATGTCGACCCCGATCATCAACCCGCCCCAGTCGGCGGTGCTGGGCCTCCACCGTATCGAGGAGCGCCCCGTGGTCGTCGACGGCCAGATCGTCATTCGCCCGATGATGTATCTGGCGCTGTCCTACGACCACCGCATCATCGACGGTCGCGAGGCGGTGACCTTCCTCGTCGCGCTGAAGAACGCGATCCAGGACCCGACCCGCATCCTGATCGACCTCTGATCGCTTTGTGATCTATACGGGCCCTCGAACGGTCGAGGGTCCGTCCTTGCTGTGACAGGCGGGTGCGCCCGCAGGCTGGACCCCGAACGCCGGGGAACGGGAGAGACAAATGGCTGAGTATGACTATGACGTCCTGGTGATCGGCGCTGGCCCCGGCGGCTATGTCGCGGCGATCCGCGCGGCGCAGCTTGGGCTGAAGACCGCGTGCGCCGAGGCGCGCGAGACGCTGGGCGGCACCTGCCTCAATGTCGGCTGCATCCCGTCCAAGGCCTTGCTCCACGCATCGGAATTGTTCGAGGAAGCCAGCCATGGCACCTTCGCCAAGTTCGGCGTCGAGATCGAGGGCGCGAAGCTCAACCTCGACCAGATGCACGCCGAAAAGACCAAGGCGGTCGGCGAACTGACCGGCGGTATCGAATATCTCTTCAAGAAGAACAAGGTCACCTGGCTCAAGGGCAAGGCCGCGTTCCAGGATTCGAGCACCGTCAAGGTCGGCGACCAGACCGTCACCGCGCGCGACATCGTGATCGCGACCGGCTCGGTCGTGACCCCGCTGCCTGGCGTCGAGATCGACCAGAAGGTCGTGGTCGACTCGACCGGCGCGCTGGCGCTGCCCAAGGTGCCCGAGCATCTGGTCGTCATCGGCGGCGGCGTGATCGGTCTGGAACTCGGCTCGGTCTGGCGGCGTCTGGGTGCCAAGGTGACCGTGGTCGAGTATCTCGACCAGATCCTGCCCGGCTTCGATGGCGAGGTCCGCAAGGAATCGGCCAAGCTGTTCAAGAAGCAGGGCATGGAACTGAAGACCTCGACCAAGGTGACCGGCGTCACCGTCGAGGGCGACCGCGCGACCGTGTCGGTCGAACCGGCGGCTGGCGGTGCGGCGGAAACGCTGTCGGCCGACGCCGTGCTGGTCGCCATCGGCCGCAAGCCCAACACCGACGGGCTCAACCTGGAAGCTGCCGGCGTGAAGCTGAATGGCCGTGGCCAGGTCGAGATCGACCATGACTTCGCGACCAATGTCGATGGCATCTGGGCGATCGGCGACGTGGCCCCCGGCCTGATGCTCGCGCACAAGGCCGAGGACGAGGGCGTTGCGGTCGCCGAGAACATCGCTGGCCAGACCGGCATCGTGAACCACGACGTCATCCCCAGCGTCGTCTACACCATGCCCGAGATCGCCGGTGTCGGCCTGTCGGAAGAAGCCGCCAAGGAAAAGGGCGAAGTGAAGGTCGGCAAGTTCCCCTTCATGGCGAACAGCCGCGCCAAGACCAACCGCGACACCGACGGCTTCGTGAAGGTCATCGCCGACGCCAAGACCGACCGCGTGCTGGGCGTGTGGATCATCTCCTCGCTCGCGGGCACGATGATCGCGCAGGCCGCGCAGGCGATGGAGTTCGGCGCCACGTCGGAAGACATCGCCTATACCTGCCACGCCCACCCGACCCATGCCGAGGCGCTCAAGGAAGCCGCCATGGCGGTACAGGGCAAGCCGATCCACATCTGATCGGGCATACTTCGGAACGCGGAAGGGGCGGGCATCGCAGGATGTTCGCCCCTTTCGTTATGGAATGCCTAAGGTCAGGGTTGCCAGAGCATCGATGGCCTTTGAAACTCCCATGTCGGGCTCGTAACCGCAAAGCCACAACGACAGGCCGTCACAAACCGGTCATTACGCTGTCGCCACGGTGTCACGCACCGGCCCCATGCGCCCGCCTCATTGGGTTAACAATGCCATTGGGGTCAAAATCATGGTGAAGTATCTGATCGGTGTCGCGACGGTCGCGCTGATCGCGCCCGGCGTCGCGGCGCAGACCCTGCCGGCGCAGGCCGCCGTGACCGGCTCCGTCGATCCGGTCGCCGCCGATCCGACCGCAGCTCCCGCCGACGACCAGGCGGGCAGTTCGGGCGATGTCGTCGTGCTGGGCTTCGGCCAGAGCCGTCAGGTCCAGACGATTACCGCCGCCGACCTCGACCGGCTGACGCCCGGCACCTCGCCGCTCAAGGCGATCTCCAAGCTGCCCGGCGTCAATTTCCAGGCGTCCGATCCGTTCGGTGCCTATGAATGGTCGACCCGCATCTCGCTCCGCGGCTTCAACCAGAACCAGCTGGGCTTCACCCTTGACGGCGTGCCGCTGGGCGATATGAGCTATGGCCCGACCAACGGCCTGCACATCAGCCGCGCGATCATTTCCGAAAACATCGCCTCGACCAGCGTGGCGCAGGGCGCGGGCGCGCTCGGCACCGCCTCGACCAGCAATCTGGGCGGCACCATCCAGTTCACCAGCCGCGCGCCGTCCGAAACCGCCGGGATCGCCGCGTCGGGCACCTATGGCAGCAACGACACGATCCGCGCCTTCGTCCGCGCCGATAGCGGCGATCTGGGCGGCGGGCTGAAGGGCTATCTCAGCTATGCCTATCTCACCACCGACAAGTGGAAGGGTTTCGGCAGCCAGCGCCAGCATCAGGCCAATGCCAAGATCGTCAAGGACTTCGGCGATCGTGGTTCGATCACCGGCTTCTTCAACTTCTCGGATCGCCGCGAGAACGACTATCAGGACCTGAGCCTCGATATCATCAAGCGTCGCGGATTTCATAACGACAATATCAGCAACGATTATCCGCTCGCCATCCTCTACGCCAAGCAGGCGACCAACGGCGCGGCGGCGGCGGCCTATGCGGCGCGGAACAATGGTTCGCTGACCGGCTTCACCGCGCCCTATGCCAGGGTGGCGATCGGCCTGCCCACGGGCATCACGCTGGACGACGGCTATTATGACGCGGCGGGGCTTCGTCGCGACTATTTGGGCGGGATCACTTTCGACGCCAAGCTGACCGACAGCCTGTCGCTGACCTCGACCAGCTATTATCATCGCAACAAGGGGCAGGGGTCGTGGATCACGCCCTATACCCCCACCCAGCTCGGCGCGCCCAATGCCGATGGCACGCCGATCACCAATCCCGCGCCGCTGACCTTCCGCACGACCGAATACAGCCTGGACCGGGCAGGCACCATTGCCAAGCTGGCGCTGGCCACCGGTGCGAACACGCTGGAACTGACCGGCTGGTATGAGAGCAACACGCTGCATCAGGCGCGTCGCCTCTATGGCATGACCGATACCGCGACGCCGAACCGCAACGCGCTGGATTTCCAGAGCAATCCCATGGCGACGACGTGGAACGGCAAGTACGATACCGAGACGCTGCAATATTCGGTCGGCGACACGCTCGATATCGGCCAGTTGACCATCAACGGCGGCTGGAAGGGGATGCGGGTGCGCAACCAGGCCAATGTGCTGGCGGGCACGCTGGCGCGCGGTCGGATCAAGAGCCAGGACTGGTTCCTGCCGCAGATCGGCGCGGTGCTGCACCTGGGCAACCAGGCGGAGGTCTTTGCCAGCTATACCGAGAATATGCGCGCCTTCATCGCCGCTGCGACCGCGCCGCCCTTCTCGATCAGCCAGGTCGCGTTCAATGCGGTGGCGAACACCGTGCGTCCCGAAAAGTCGAAGACGGCGGAAGGCGGCGTCCGCTATCGCACCGGCGGACTGCAACTGTCGGCGGTCGGCTATTATATCGACTTCTCCGACCGTCTGTTGACCTATTCGATCGGCACCGCGATCCAGGGCATTCCGCCGACGCTGAACAATGTCGGCGGCGTGGAAAGCTATGGCGCGGAGGTTTCGGCCTTTTACCGCCTGACCCCGGCCTTCTCGGCGCTGGCCAGCTATTCCTACAATCATGCCACCTATCAGCAGACGGTGCGCGACGGTTCGGGCAATCTGCTGGCCGAGAAGGGGCGGTACGTCGTCGACACGCCGCAGAACATGGTGAAGGGCGAGCTGGTCTATGACGATAGCCGGTTCTTCGGCCGGGTCGGCGCGGATTATATGTCGAAGCGCTATTTCACCTATCTGAACGACCAGTCGGTCGAGGGCCGGGTGTTGGTCGACGCCAGCATCGGCTATCGCTTCCCGGCGGAATGGGGCGGCTTCTCGATCGAGGGCAGCGTGACCAACCTGACCGACAAGAAGTATATCTCGACCATCGGCACGAACGGCTTCCAGGCCAGCGGCGACAACCAGACGTTGCTGGCGGGCGCGCCGCGCCAGTGGTTCGTGACGCTGAAGAAGGGGTTCTGAGCCAAACCCTATCCGTATGACGCTCCCCTCCCGCAAGCGGGAGGGGATGTGGGAGGGCTGGAAGTCTCGCCGAGCCCGTCGCTTGCGGCTCTTGCCCCTCCCCAACCCAGTTTCAGGTAAACGATGCCCTGCATCGTTTAGGTCATGCCGGGGGCATGACCGACCTGAAACTCCCTGCCGGGAGAGGGGCTCTTTACACCGCCCAGGCTCCGATATCCGGCTGCTCCCCGATCAACGCCAACCCGTGCGCGATCGAGGTCAACTCGCCCCCGGTCGCGATCTTCCCGCCGCCGAACCGCGTCTCGAACATCCGCCGGATCGCGGGCATCAGAGAGGTGCCGCCGGTCAGGAACACCCGGTCGATCGCGCTCGCCTCGGTCCCGGCGGCGGTGAGCGCCCGGTCCACCGCTTGCTCGATCCGCGCCAGGTCGGGGGCGATCCACGCCTCGAAATCGGCACGGGTCACGTCCGCCTCGATCGACAGGCCACCGCCCTCGAACCGGAACCGGGCCTCGTCGGCGGCGGACAGGTCGCGCTTTACCCGACCGACCGCGTCGTAGAGCCGGTATCCCTGCTCCTCCTCGATGATCGCGATCATCCGCCCGATCGCGTCGGGGTCGAGCGCGGCGCGGCGGAGTTTTTCGAGTTCGGCCAACGTCTTGCGATTGCGCATCAGCGCCAGGCGCGACCAGTCGGCGAAATCGGCGAAAAACCCCCGCGGAATCTCCAACACCTTGTCGAACGAGCGATATTGTCCGCCCGCCCCCAGCAACGGCAGGACCAGATGGTCGATCAGCCGCTGGTCGAACCGGTCGCCGGCAATGCCGACACCGGCATGGCCCAGCGGTTCGCAGCGACGCTCGGCCCCCGGCGCGGCGATGCGCACCACCGAAAAGTCGCTGGTGCCGCCGCCGAAATCGGCGACCAGCACGGTCGCGGGCTCGGTGATACGCGACGCATAGCTGAACGCCGCGCCCAGCGGTTCGTAGACATAATGGATCTCCACCCCCAGCCGCGCGAACATCGCGTCATAGCGTTGGCGGGCCAGCGCCTCGTCGGGTCGGTGCCCGGCATATTCGACCGGCCGCCCGACGACGATCCGCGCCGCGCGTCCGTCGAGCACCCCGCCGCTGCGCGCCGCCATCCGGTCGAGAAAGGCCCGGCCCAGTTCCTCGAAGCGATAGCGTTTGTCGAACACGGTCGCGTGCTCGAACACCGGCGAGGCGGCGACCGACTTGAACGACTGGATGAACCGGCTGCCGCCCGGAAATTCCAGATATTCGGCGATCGCCCAAGGGCCCGCCTCGACCTCGATACCGTCCTCCTCCCAGAAGCATAGTGCCGAGCGGAAGACGGGATCGGTACCGTTCGGGCCTGTCAGCGGCACGAGGTGCGATGTGCCTGCATCGGCCCGCGCGATGACCGAATTGGTGGTGCCGAAGTCGATGCCGAGGATGGTGTGCGGGGTGTCGGTCATGCCGCGTCCGCTACACGAAGTGCGCGGCGGGGGGAGATTTTTTGTTCGCGCGGAGAAGCGGAGAGTTCGGATGCCGGGTCGGCTCATCCGGTTTTATCGGGCGGGAGACAGATTCACGCGAAGCCGCGATGACGCGAAGAGGGCAGCGCCAACTCCGAACGTCTTCGCGCCTTCGCGGCTTCGCGTGAATCTGTCTCCCGCCCGAGAGCGTATTCATCCGCGCGGCAAATCCAGACGGCTCCGCGCCTCCGCGTCTCCGCGCGAAAATTACTACTGCGCGGCGTTCGGCGGCGCCAAATCCGGCCACCGCTCCAGCATCGCTGCCGTCACGCCGTTGGTCCAGCCGAAGCCGTCCTGCGTCGGATATTCCCCGCCGCCGCCGGGCCGCCGTTCCTCGACGTCGTATTTTTCCAGCAGCTTGCCCGTCTCGGCATAGGTGCGCGCGACGGTGGCGATCCAGCGGCGGGCGATGTCCTTGGCCAGCGCCCGTTCGCCATATCGTCCCAGCCCCTCCACCGCGACCCATTGCAGCGGAGCCCAGCCATTGGGCGAATCCCATTGCTGGCCCGTGCGGATACCGGTGGTGCGCAGGCCCCCTTCGCCGATCAGCGTGGCGCGGGCGGTCGCGGCGACCGCGCGGGCCTGTTCGGTGCTGGCATGCCCGGCGAACAGCGGGAAGAGCGAGGCGGCGGTCCGCGATTCCGTGGGCCGCCCGGTGACCCGGTCCCAGTCGGCGAAGCGCTTGTCCCCCGCGACCCAGAGATAGCGGTCGATCGCCGCCTTTCGCCGTGCCGCCATGTCCGAGAAGCGACGCGCGGTCGCGTCGTCGCCCGCCGCCTTCGCCCGTGCCGCGATCCGGGTCTCGCTCACCCATAACAGGCTGTTGAGATCGACCGGCACGATGTCGGTGGTGCGGATCGTCTCCAGCCGCATCGGATCGGCCAGCCAGCGCGAGCTGAAGTCCCAGCCGGATTCCGCCGCCGCCCGCAGGTCGCGCTGGACGATGGCGGCGGGGCGGGGAGCGGCCTTCGCGGCGGTCTCGCGATCCTCGCGCCAGCTTTCGTCGCGGGGCGTGTCGCGCGCGTCCCAATAGCGGTTGAGTAGGCTGCCATCGGGCATCCGCACGACATGGGCGCACGCTCCACCCGCGTCCAGGCAGGTCGCGCCCGCCATCCAATAGTCATGCTCGCGGATCAGTGCCGCCAGCCGCCGCTTCGCCAGCACCGGATCGTGATTATCCGACAGGTCCATCATCAGCGCCAGAAAGGGCGGCTGCGAACGGCTGAGATAATAGGTGCGCGTGCCGTTGGGGATATGGCCGTAACGCTCGACCAGATCGACGAAATCGGCGAGCATCGCCTCGATCAGCGGGGCCTGCCCATCGGCCTTCAGGCCCAACATGGTGAAATAGCTGTCCCAGTAATAAATCTCCTGGAAGCGGTCGCCCGGCACGACATAGCCATGGTCGAGCCCCAGTGCCGACGATCCCGCGACCGGGGCAAAGGGCGCGCGGCCCAGCACCGGCCACAGTTCGCGGATGCGGTCGCGTAAGGGCGGCCTGGCCTGCTGCTCGCCACGCACCGAGAAGTGACGGCGGACGAAGGCGGTCAGCGCCGCCTTGTCCATCGGCTTCTCGCGGGCATAGGCGGCCATGATCGCGTCGGGCTTTTCGCGCGGGACCGCGTCGGCGAAGGTCTTGCCATCGGGAAATACGCGCGCCTCCTGCACCGCCGCGAACAGGGGGCCGTAAACATCGGCGGGCGAGGGTGGCATCGCCTGCGCCTGGAGCAGCAGGGCGAGCATGGGGAGCAGCATCAGGGGGCGGGTCCGGGCG
>NZ_JAXCMJ010000029.1:0-46072 GCF_038084995.1 Sphingomonas sp. 2378 | reverse complement strand
CTTGACCGCATCGCGCCCCGTGACCTTGGCCACTTAGGCGGGGTTCCCCGCCGGGGTACTTTCCTCGGCCATGAACTCGACCAGATAACGCCGCCCGATCTCAGCCGGACCGGCGACGATTTGCAGCACGCGGCCATCGACAATGAACCGCATCCGGGCATTCAGTCCCGCCCGGTAGCGGATACGGATGAACACCTCCCCGCTTTCCGCGTCGATGCGAGGATCAAAGTCCAGGACGAACAGCCCATTATCGCCCAGCGGCACGCCGATCAGCGCGTTGGGGTGTTGCCGCCACCAGCTGGTGACGCGGCGTTCGTCGCGCGTGGCATCCTTCAGGCCGCTTCCGGTGTACGGAGCCTTGGCCTTGAACGTCCGCTCGCCACCCTTGGCCAACGGGACGGTTTCGTCGCATTCACGGCATGGGAACACGGCCCATCCACGACGCACATAAGCGAGCGCCGCCTGCCCCATCGGGCTAAGCGGGGTTTGCGAAGTCACAGGCTATCCCCCGGAACAATCAGATTACAGGACGAACCGGGCCGCGCCCGATCGTCGGAAATGGTGGCGGCTCGGCCTGCCCGATCAGGGCGGGTCATCGCCCACCCGTTGCGCCGCAAGCGCCCATGGCGAATGGTCATTCAGCCATTGGGTCGCCGCGATCGAGGCCACCGCCTCGCGATGCTTGGCGCGGGCATCCCGCGCCTTGCGGATCGCGGCGCGCAGGTCGACGGGCAGCAACGGCCAGCAGCTGTCACACACCGCCTGCCACTTGCGCCGGGACTGGCCACAACCCCGAACGGGACAGAGGTAGGACATTGGCACGATCACAGGCCCACCGCCTCGACACGCTCAATCTGGCGCTCCAACCGAGCCCGCGCCTTCGCCGCCCGATCCCGCGCGCGACGGCGATCGGCTTCGCGTTCGTCGGGATCGCGCGCGACTTCCATATGCGCCCGGTAATTGGCGAACGCGCGCCGCAGCGCCTGAGCGACAGGCGCGCTCATATGTCGCAGTCCCATGGGCCCAGCGTATCGGACGGCGGGAAATACACGCCCGGATGCTCGCTGAAGAATGCGTGGATACGCTTGTCCATGAACACCGCCGTCTCGGCAGTGATGGCGCTCCAGTCGGTCAGCCGCGCCATGGCGTCGACCAGCATTTGCACCATGGACATGGGGGCATCCACGCCGCACATCGCCCAGCCGGTGGGCAGGTGCGTGACCACCCACGCCCAGCCGCAGGCATCATCCGGCAAGGGCTTACCCCAAAGGGCGACACGCGGCCGAAGATCGACCCCGAACGCACCCTTGATCCATCCGGCCGTGGCGAACTCATCCGTGCCGCCACGAACAGGCCCGCGAATACGAATGCCGCCGGGGGTCCATCCCGCCCAGCCAGGCCATTTCTCAACGGCCGCAGTCTCCACCGTCAAAACGGCCTCCTGATAGTCGTAAGGCCGGTCGACAGGATCGTGACCTGTCGATGCTCCAGCGGCCCCCAATTGATGACGGAAATGCGGCGGTCCCCCGCCGTCCGGGCCTTCAGCTTGCGAAGGGCATAGCTGGCCTCATCGGCGTGCCTGAGCCCGCACCGCCGCGCCAGTTGCTTGTCGGTGGGCATCGGCTCCCCGACCGCAATGCAGCGCTCGATTTCGGCGAACACCCGCGCTTCGCGACTGGCATGGTCCGCATGGACGGCGATCGGGCTGGGCAGGCGATGCGCCACATAGTCGAAGCCCAGCCCATCGGGGCGGCGCGGACTGAACGTGCTGATCAGCCCCATATCGACCAGCGCTCGTGCGGCCGACCAAACCGGCTGGTCGCGCGGGGGCTCGCGTCCTGTCGCGAACGTCATCCGCGCGCCCGGCTTGGCCGCGAAAACCCACGCCCGCAGCGCGGCCTCGCTCGCTGCCATCGTGACAGCCTCAGTGTGGGCAGCAAGCCCCCCCATGACGATCCCCGCCCCTCCCGGACTAGGCCGCGGCGCGGAGGACGGGACGGTCGAACCAACCGCCCTCCGGCCGGAACGTCCAGTGACGCGACCACACCGCGCAGTCGGTGGCGAGGTAGATGGCCTTGGCCATGTCCGCGTCGGGGATCACGTCGCCATTGATCAGGCGTTGGACCATCATTTCGGACGTGGCCGCCTTGCGGACGAACCGCCCCAGCGCCCCCGGCTTGTCGTTCAGGTAAAAGGCGAGGCGACGCGCCCCCTCATTGGGGACACGGGCAGGCAGATTCAGTTTCATTTCCGGGTTTCCTCGGTGGGGATGTTGGCGACGATCGCGTCCAGCGCGACCGCGATTTCCAGAAGGTGGCGGACCTCCCGCCGTATCTTGGCCTGTTCGACGCGATCGATCCGACCGTCCGACAGCGCCGCACACATTTCCTGCGTCACGTCGCCCGCCTCTTTCGACAGGCGGCCCAGCATGGTCAGCAGATCGCCGTCACTGGCGGGGACTTCAGGCAGCGCGACGAACACGCCGCCCATCACCGCGCACAGGGCTTGGGTGACATGTGGCCAGCCCTCGCGATCCATCGCCAGCGGCTCCAGATCGGCGACGATATCGATCGGCATGAAGGCGTCACGGTTATGCCGGGACGCATAGGTGCTGAGCGTGGATTGACCGACGCGCGTGAACCCGGCGGCCTTCACCTGCCCGCCCACACCCGACAGCAGATCGTCCGTGGCCCGCTTGAGGGCAAGGCGATCAGGCGTCATGGTCGGCCCCGTTCATCCGCAACCAAAGGGACAGGATATGCAGACCGTCGAAATCTGGCCGAAGGATATCGAGCTTGGCGACGCTGTCGGGGAAGGCCTTACCGTGACCTATTTGCGCATGACGGACCCGGAGAGCGGGCTGGATGTCATAGCGTTCATTCGCCCCGAAGCCCTGCAAACGCTCGCCGACCAATTCAGGAGCGCCGTTGCAGCGAAGGCGAACCCGCATTGACGGGCGCAGGCATAGCGACGCGCTCATGCCGCCACCTCCGAAACCAGCCGCACGCCCCGGCGCTTGATCCCGTCCGAACGGAAACTTTCGATCCCCAGGGCGGATAGCTGCCGCCCGAAGGCGGTCAGCGACGGAATGGCGGCATGGCCGCATTCTGCCGCCCAACCGGCGAAATCGGTATACAGCGTGACCGTCGCGACCGGCGATGACGCTGGGTCGCGTTCCAATCGCTCGTCGGCCCACTGAACCACGATCGGCGCGACCGTGCTGGCGCTGGCGGCAAACCGCTCGATCGCGTCGCCCCCGAACACATCGGGAAGGCCCGCGATCATCCACGCCCGCCGCGCCGTCGCACAGCGCCGCGCCACATGCGCCGCCCGCACGAACGCGATCGCGTTGCGCAGCCGGTCCGGGTCATCAAGGATCGCGGGCCGGGCGGGCGCGGCCAGTTCCGCCGCCTCATCCGTCATCCGGCGGAGCAGTTGCTCCATCCGCTCGAAAGCGTCGTAAAAGGCGATGCGGAAATCCAGCGCCCGTTCGCCCTTGAACCCGCCCACCAGCACGACGAAGCCCTTGCGGTTCATCGTGTAATAGTGGCTGTCCCGCTGGGCACCGGAGCCGATATCGACCTTGGCGACCTTCAACGAAAAAGTTCGCTTAAGGTCAGGACGGGATGAAACGAGATCGACAATGCTTTTCAGCACGTCCGCGTGACGCCGACCGAAGGCCCCCGCCACGTCACGGCTGTCTGCTACCGCCTCGCCATCGACCACGGACACCATGGCTTCGACGCTCATTGCCGCGATCATGCGGACACCTGCCCGATAATCTGGCCCGACATATCGGGTGACGGAGGCAACGCCTCAGTCGTATCGGTTCCGTTATGGAAACCACACCATCCCGGCCCGGACTGACGCGCCCTAGCAACCGTGGGCGACAAATCCGACGCGCTCAGCGCACCGAGCGTCTCCCGCTCGACGGTAAGCGCCAGGTCAGCAGGCCAATCAGTGGAATCCCGCAACTGACTGAGCCGAGCTTTGGATACTCCTGCCGCCGCACTCAGCGCCGTAAGCGTCATCGCCGTATCACTGGCAAGATAATCGGATAGCGTGGTCATGGACAATGGTTTAGCCATTCTAAACAAAAGCCGCAATGCCTTTTGTTTAGCTACGCGAAACGACCCGGCTCGCTATCTGGCGTATAAATGTCGGATGGCCGTCCCCGAATACGACTGGTATTTCCGTGAATGGCTTGCCTACTTCGGCAAGAAGCAGCGCGATGTGGTCAGCGATCTTGAGTGGAATAAGTCCAAGGTCAGCCTGATGGCCGCTGGCAAGCAGCCATACACGCGGGAGGAGGTAAACGAGATAGCCGCATACCTAAGCCTGCGCCCTTACGAATTGCTGATGCACCCGGATGACGCCATGGCGTTACGCGCCTTGCGCTCAGAGGCAATGAAAGTCGTTACCCAGACAAAGCGCTTTGACGATCCCACGGAAGAATTTGAAAAGCGAGATGGCACTCACGGATGACGTGGGGAATCGAGAAGACGCACTTTGGAGTTACGGACACTCTGGCGTTTGTCGATGTTGAAACGACAGGCCTATCTGCAAATTACCATGACATCATCGAATTGGCCGTATTGCTGATCGTGCCCGGCCAGAAGCGCCACCATGCTATTAGCCATTTGGTTCGTCCACCAAATGGCATCCCCCCGAAGATCACCGCACTAACTGGCATCACGAATGCGATGGTCGAGCGGGATGGGATCGAACTGGATGATGCAGCGCACCGGCTTAGAGAGGCGGTGCACCCGCATCCTATTGTGGCCTTTAACGCGGCCTTTGATATCTCTTTCCTCGATGCTGCGTGTCATAAGACATATCCGCGCTCTGAACGCTCAGGCCACGCCTGCGCCCTGAAACTTTCGCGCCTCGCGTGGCCAGGACTGGCCAGCTACAAGCTGAGCAATCTAGCGAACTTTCTAGGGCTTCCACCGTCCACTGAACATCGGGCCTTGGGCGACGCCAAGCGCTGTGCCCATGTCTATTATCGCGCCCTTGGTGCCCGAACGACCGAGACGTAAGACGGAGTTTCGTTTTTCTAAACAAAATTATTGCGGGCGTGTTTAGATATGCTAAACAAACGCCACGGGCATTCCGCCCGGATGGAAGTCCGCAATGGCAACCTCTTTCAGCAAAAATTCGGATGACGCGCCCGCAGCGCCTCACCAGCTAAGCAACCTCACCCAGCGCTGGCGCGCCGCGCCCCATGCGCTGCCCGCACTCATCCGCGATCATCATGCGGGCGGCCCCGCCGATCGCGGCGAACCGCAGCTGCCCCCCAATGACCCCGACCACAACGACAGCCCCGGCACCGCCTTTCTGGCAGTCATGGCGGCGCTGGTCATCTATGTGGTCGGCGGCATCGTCTATGCCATCTTGGCAGGCGGCAACGCATGAGCGCGCCCTCCCCCGCCCTGTTACCCCGCGAGGGGTGGACATGATCGGCTACACCTTCTTGTCCGACGCCGAACCGTACCCCGACCAGCCCAAGCATTGGCAAGTCGTGATGCGCCAGCGAACCCCGCGCCGGACGTGGTATGCGCCGCGCCTGCGCGATCAGTGGGCGCAGCTGGCGCAGGCGGCCGACCAGCTGTTGGACGCCCGCCGCAAGAAAGACCCGGCCTCGATCGCCAAGCGCCGCATGACCGTCGCCACCGCGCGCCAGCGCGAACGGATCATGGCGGCCGTCGCCGCGCTCTGGCGCGACGTGGAACGCCGGAAGGAACTGGCGGCCCCCATCGACTGGCCCCAGGTCTATGGCGCGACATGGCTGGAAATGCTGACCGACCTTCGCACGGTGGCGCAGGCGGCGACGGCGCTGACCGACCAGACCATGGCCGGTTGCGCCATTGCTCTGGCATGGCATTTCGAGCCCATCACCGATGGCGGCCCGCCGCATATCGTCGTCGCGGCGGACTATGTCCGTAACGCCCCCCGACCCAATCGGGAGGCCGCATGATGGACTCGTTACAAGCCCGCCCGAAAACGACGCGGGCGCGGGTGGCCTATCCGCCCCGCGAGTGTCCCGAGTGCAGGGGCATCTTCACGCCTCTGGATCAACGCCAGCTGTTTTGCTCGGTCGAGCATCGCACCGCTTGGAGCAACCGGGCGACCGTGCGCGGCCGGGTGCTGACCCTCTACGCCATGGCCGCCCGCCAGACGCGGGAGGGAACGCGGGGCGACAAGGCCACCGGCAAGCGCGCCGCTCAAATCCGAAACGGCTTGATGCAGCGCTACCGGGATGAGGATCGCGAGGCGGGCCGCATGGATGCGGTGCGCTTTGCCGCCCTGCGTATCAAACATGGGTTCGAACCGATATGATGTGCGAATCGGCACCGATCGATCCGAACATCATAGAATTGGCCAAGGCTTTGGCCCGCGCCGCCGTGGCGCGAGACATGGCCGCCGCGAAGAAGAACCGGCCCCATGCGAACGCTGATCTACGCCCGATACTCTAGCACGCTCCAGAACGATCGTTCGATCGAGGATCAAGTTGCGCTCTGCTATCAGCGTGCCGCGCGTGAAGGCTGGACAGTCGTGGAGACTTTCTCCGATCGGGCGACCAGCGGCGCGGCCGGGATCGACACGGGCAAGCGACCGGGCATGGAAGCGATGCTGGCGCGGATCGCGCGCGGCGGGATCGAGCAGGTACTGGCGGAAAGCACGGACCGGCTTTCCCGCCATCAGGGCGACTCGTTCGCCCTTCGCGAGCAGTTGGAGGAAGCGGGCGTCCGCCTGTTCACGCTCCATGACGGCGTGGTCGACGATATCAACGGCACTATCAAAGGGCTGTTTGACGCGCGTTTCCGCAAGGATTTGGCATCGCGCGTCAAGCGCGGCCAGCAGGGAAGCATTAGAGCGGGCAGAGCAGTGGGGGGCGTGGCCTATGGCTATCGCCGCGTGATCAAGCTGGATGACAACGGCGAACCCATTCGCGGCCTTCGTGAAATCGATCCCGATAAGGCTCACATCGTGGAGCGCATCTATCGCGAGTATGTACGCGGAGACAGCCCCATGACGATCAGCGCCCGTCTCAACGCCGAAGGCGTCCCGCCGCCACGGCGGGGGGTGTGGCATCCCGCGACCATCACGGGCTCGAACGGTTTCGGCATATTGGTGAACCCGATCTATGCGGGCGTCATCGTCTATGGGCGGACCCGGCAGGTTCTGGATCGCAAGACACGGGTGAAGCGGATGAAGCCCGGCCGCGACGAATTGCTGCGCGGGGAAGCCCCGCATTTGCGCATTATCTCGCCCGAGCTATGGGACGCTGTGCAGGAAGAACTGGCCAAGCGTCGATCCCCCCGGCCAGAGCGGCAACGGCGTCCGAAGCACGTCCTGTCCGGCTTGGGCAAATGCGGTGTGTGCGGCGAAGGCAATTGGATTCTCACGCGCAGCAACTATTGGGGGTGCAGCCACGCGGCACGCGGAAAGGCCTGCACCAATCGCCGCCTTGTCGCGACCGATCAATATGAGCGCCAGGTGCTGGAGGGGCTGAAAGGCCAGATGCTCGCACCGGAAGCGGTCAAGGCCTATGTCCAAGAGTATCACCGGGAACATGCGCGCCTCACAGCCGACACGGGTAAGGCGCGCGCCCAACTAACCCGCCAGCTGGCGGACGCCGACCGCAAGCTGGCCAATCTAGTCGCGGCCATCGCCGATGGCGGCGGGGCATTCAGCGAGCTACGCAACGCCATGGCCACCGCGCGCGAAACACGCGACCGACTGGCACAGGAACTCGCCTCAATCGACGCGATCCCGGTTCTCCAGCTGCACCCCGGCCTTGCCGATCGCTATCGCCGTGAGGTGGAGGAATTGGAGATGCTGCTGGCGGATAAAGTAACGAAGCTGGAAGCCATGCCCCGGATTCGGGCGCTGATATCGGAAATTATCGTCACCCCGTCCGACGCCAAGCGCGGCGTGGCGGTCGAAGTCAGGCGAAAAGCGGATGAGATGGTGAAACTAGCAAGCGGCGTCCCATTAAGAGACGCACGCTGAAAATAGTTCGCCTATCGACACCCATTTGCAAACAAAAAAAAGCGGCCCGAAGGCCGCTTCCAAATGAACTAGGCGATCTTCCGTTTTGCCGCGACATGACGGCCCGTGACGGCATTCGCCATCTTTTCTCGGGTTTGCCTGACCACCTCGCCCATCGGGTCGGGCGCCGATCGCGCTATCGTCGGACGGACGTCCTGGCGAACGAGGACGTCGAGACTGCAGCTCATATCCATGTTTACGCCTCCTCTGCTTGCGAAATTTGATCGCGCATACGGTCGAAATACCTGCGATTCAACTCCTGCGGAAAATAGTGTTTCCGCTTAACCCACACAAACCCATCGGCTTGGCTTATCACGGCACAATCGATTGGACCGCCGACCGTTTCCATCCCTCTGGTTACGCGGCGCTTTATTGAGGTTAGGTTAACAAGCGCCTCGGCCATCCGCGCCATTTCCGGCTTCGGCATAAATTCGACCATACCCTCGATCTCCTCCTCCGATTGCTTACGGATGACATCGAACGTCTGTTCCCTTAGGGCATCAAGAAAGGCTTGCTCCATGTCAATCATGTCAGCAGCCGTCTGATCGCGATCGGCATCCTCCATCACTAGATAGTTAAGGGTTTCCTCTCGAATAGAAGGAATAGACCGCTTGCAAAAATCCTCAATCTTACGTTCTATTTCGTCGTCAAGGCCGTACAAAAAGCGTTCAACCATTTCTTTTTGCGCAAACGGAATAACTTTAGCTTTTATTCCGCCACGACGAACATCAACGTCATTCGATTTATATACCCGAAGCTGACCATCAATCATTCCATACATTTCATATGAAATTAAGGTAGGAAATATCTCATTTCTACCATAACCCGCAATGATAACTCCAGTATGCGGAGTCCATCGCACCCGTCTGGACAGTATTACTGAAGCCAACTCCCTAGCTTCTCTAAGCTGGTCACCCTCGGCGTCCGGCAAATGCTCCAAGACAAGGCGACTTACAACCTCGTCCACATCTTTCTCATCACCTAAAGCATCGCCAATTACTTCAGTTTCTTCCAAAGATTCTAATGCGCGAGTGACGGTAGCGATTTGCTCAGAAAGCACAGATAATCGCACCTGCCTAAAATATGTTGCTAGATCAGCGGTGCCCTCAGGGGGCGCTTCGCTTACACGACTATAGAATTTATCATTTGTGCGCGTTTTGACCAGCGTAAATGCCGGTTCTAATAATGCATAAAGTGATCGCACCACCGTCTCTCGCGGCGACGCAGCTCCAAATTGCTGCAAGTAGCTGAGAAAATGCGTTGCTGCTTCAGCCACGTTGTCAAAGCGCGGTGCTTTTGAACGGTAACGCTTGATAAGCACCGGAAGCGGGGCTTCCATAAAGTGCATATTGCTATTGATCATAACAGCGATCGGATCATTCCGTGTAAGCTCGAATAGCTTATCCTCGGAATCGAACACCTTCTGTTGATCGCTTCCTAGCGACAGAGTAATAGCACTATCGGCCGCCAATGCTATCGCCGTCTTGTTGATAATGGCCACCTCGGCGGTCACATCAATTCTCCCCTATTTTCCACACAATGCGTGGAGAGAGGCAACGACGCAATAGCCTTAATGGTCTCGCAACAAGCCAAAATTCAGGAGACTTATTCCTCTGGCTTTTTTTCAGTTTCTTCTGCCTGCGCCGCGGGAGTTGGCGCTGACGGCGCGGGGGTAACCACGGGCTTAGCCCTCGCACTATCAATCAAAGATTTGGCGACTGAGAGTACGGGGACGCCAACAAGTGCCAATGCAACCGATACATGTCCAAGAGCGGCACAGCCAATCGCCCCGCCAATCGATGCCATCGTAACGATGGTACCCAGCCAATGCCCTCTGCGCGTATCAGCTTGAAGTAAGTCACGAGCGTTTTGCGAAGCCTCAATGGTAGCTTCTTGCTGCCGCTCGGCCATACGTAGGATACGATCGAATGCGCCCGGAAGAGTCGCCTCATAACGTTCGATTGCGTCTGGTGGCGGGTAAGGTCCCTGCCACATTTGTACCTGTTGTACGTGGGCAACCTGCATTCCCGGCACGACTTGCATGCCTATGGGAATGCCTTGAGGTTGAAGAATGACCGGCTGAGCAATGACCGTAGGATTCGATGCGTCCTCCGCTGCCTCATCAAAAACGGCAGGCGCAGCCTCTGATTCCGACGTGCTTTCCAATGCCTCGTTAGCGCGCGAGTTTCCGAGCTCTGACATTTTTACGAACCTTCTTGGCAGCAGCGTTCATATACCCCCCCGTTGCCGCCAAACTTTCCGCCGGGCCAGGAGTAACAATCAAGGCGTCATACCTAGGTTGCGGGGCATATAGCGACAGCGGAGCAGCAAGCCCTGCTTGAAACGCCGGCCAGAAAGCCGAACTGGGCATGGTACGTGTCCTCGTCTTCTCAATGCGCCATCTGACCAGCGCATTGCTGATTTGGTTGGTATAAACCAACGTGTCAACACACGGCTCGGCACCCTCCCACTGCGATAATCGAAAAATTCTCTCAAATTTCTGATTAAGTCAGCATGGTCACAAACTGCCTGATACGGATTAATATGGCGATAACGCCTAATTTTCCAATAGAAACCGTTCTTTCGGCGTTGGTCCATAGCGGCTTGAACCGAACGATCGCTGATCCCTCGTGCTACGCTAATGCGGTCGCCCCTATCAGCCAAATTTTAGGCCATTCGGCTCACATTGTTGCTAACTGGAACGAACTTTGGAAAGCGAGAAGACACGCCTGTTGAACGATACTCCGACAGGAAGGGAACGCCGATGTCTATTGAACAGACGATCTGGGAGCTTGAAATCGATCTTCTGGAAATGATCGACCCCGGCTATCGCGCTCAATTAGAGCGCTTTATTGCCGGGGTCGATGTGTCAGAGGCAGTGATCGATCCATCCAGTGATCCGAGCAAAGGTATCGTCGGATAAATCGAGAAAGGCCCGACGCTGATCGGTCGGATCAGGCGTGCGTTTGATCTCGCCGTTCGCGACCATATCAGCGATGTGACGAAGCGCCGTCGTAGGCGGGATGTTCGCCGCTATGCAAAGCGAAGATACCGAAACCCGGTGCCCCCTGAGCCGGGCGACATACAGGTCAAGTAGCATGTCCCAATCCGGCTCTACGAACAGGTCAGGCCGAAGATATTTGCGTCGCTTTGCCCTTGCCGCAATCAGGGCTTCGACCGTTCGAATCCGCTTGGCGGACCATGCGGGGACTTCGACGTAATCCCTTACGAGTTGGTTGAGCTCGTCGATGCGTTGCGCAATTGCTGTTGCCGCACGCAGACGATCAGGATCAAGATCACGACATAGGCCCAAAGCTGTTCCGCGAACGCGTAAGCCATGGGCACCGTCTGGGGTTTGAGAAATCGTGCAACGTGGGTCATGACCGCAATCGTCTGAAGGGCAGTGATCCATAGAGGCCAAAACCTCGTGCTCCTTGCCATGATGGCGATGAACGCAATGAGCGTCGCTACATCAACAACGAAGATTCCGATTTCCTCACGATACCAAGCCGGACCGTCGTTTGCGGCCAGCCATGTCGCGATGCTGCTGATCACCGCCGCGACGATGCACAGGCGTTCATCCGTCTCACCATAGGCGAGGATGTATATCGATGCGGCGATCAGCAGCAGCAGGAAGATAATCGGGACGAGCCCTAGCAGGGTGTCGAGCATGTTCCAGGAATATGCCCCTTCCCCGGCATGGTCTACGCCGCGACGGTGATCTTGCCGTCCGCCTTGGCTTCAGCGGGCGGGCAACCGGGCAGACTGCCGAAGCTTGTTTCCCGAAGACCGGCCTTGACCCGAGTGACGGCCAGTTCCCGACGCGTGTTGATCACGTTGTTGCGGACCTCGCCCAGCGCCGTCACGGTCGCAAGGGTGCTCATGATCGCCGAATGGGTCATCAGCGGCCCGACACGGGCTTCCAACGTGCTTTCGGCAAGCGTGGCGAGGAAACGGCCACCACGAGCGATGGCGATATCCACGGCGGTTTCGAACGGATCGAGATCGGTGATGATGCTGCGGGCAGCTTCTTGAACGATGTTCGGCATGATAACTCCGGGGCGCAACAGCGCGTCGAATCGACCAGCCGTCGAAGCTGGTCAGAATAATTCGGAAAGGCCGCTCAGCGCAGCGATCGAGCCGCCGAATACCAGGGCTATGATGGCTGACAGCGCGAGCGAATATGCGAGCTTACCTGCAAAGGTCAGGTCATTGCGCGGTCTCCCTTGGGTGGGGAACGGCAAGGGAAAGCCCACCGTTCGGCCCAAGATCGATGCGTCGTCCGGCTGTGGTTCGACCACTATCGTCGGCTTATATATAGCCGGATCATACACGCTGCCCTCATGTTCGAAGAGCAGACGCGCCGCTTCCACGCTACGGCTAACGCCAAGGTGCTGGCGGGCCGTGGCCAGACGCTGGTGAACGGTAACCGGGCTTCGCCCGATATGCCGCGCGATGTCCTTCACCTCCCAACGAGCATGAAAGAGGCGCAAGCACTCTTTCTGCCCATCGGTCAGTAGATCGAATCTATTGTCCCCCATATCGGATGTTTTTAGCGTCGGAATGGGTCAGAACAAACATAGTTAACCCAAGAGCCATACGGCCCCGTCAAGATTCCGTTCAATCATCAACCGGGTCCGCACCGAAATGCCAAAGCGAGTACTGTTAAGCACCTGCTTTTTAACGGTTTCCTTTATTGCGATAACGGATAGTTCGCCGAGAGCCATATCAAGCAACTGGTCGTCCGCACCTGGATCGGCGCGGGGATGCCGCTGGCGGGGACGGGATGCGCCATTTCGCCCTCGATCCTGGGCAGGATCGCCGCCCTGCGCGGCGGCGATCCGTTCGATGCGACCAGCCTGACCGAAGATTACGAACTGGGCCTGCGCATCGCCGAATTGGGCGGCGAGGGACTGTTCGCGCGGGTGGCCGACGGGACGCGGCACGGGGTGGTGGCGGTGCGTGCTTTCTTCCCCGCCACGCTGATCGCCGCCATACGGCAAAAGGCGCGCTGGATGACCGGCATCGCGCTGATCGGATGGGACCGCACCGGCTGGGGCCGCACGCTGGCGATGGGGGATCATTGGTGGCGGCTGCGCGACCGGCGCGGGCCGGTGGCGATGCTGGTGCTGGCGGCGGCCTATCTGGGCATGGTCGCCGATGCCCTGTCGGTGCTGCTGCACATGATCGCCGACACCCCCTTGCCGCCGGTCCATGCCGGACTGAAATTCCTGTTCGGGATCAACGCATTGTTGTTGAGCTGGCGGCTGGCGGTGCGGATGATGTTCACCGGGCGCGCCTATGGCTGGCGCGAGGCGCTGTGGTCGTTGCCGCGGTTCGTCATCGGCAACTTCGTCGCGCTGGCCGCGATCCCCCGCGCGTTGATCCGCTATGTCCATGTGCTGCGCGGCGGGGTCGCGGCGTGGGACAAGACGAGCCACCGCTTTCCGGACCTGTCGCCGCAGCCATGAGCGGACGGCCCCTGCGATTCCTGGGCGGCATCGTCGGGTTGTGGACGCTCGGGCGGATCGCGGTCCTGCTGCCCTCCGAACCCGCCGTGGAGATGGCGATCGCGCCCGAGCGGCCCGCCACGACGAAAACCGCCCCGATCCTGGCCACCAATCTCGCCGCACCCGGCCCGGCATCCCAGCCGATCCGGATCGCCTATGTCCGAACGCCTTCGCCCGCCCTGAAGATTGCTCGACGGGCGAGCGCGCCTCCGCCTCCGAATACTGTCTCGGTCGCTGTCCATGAGGACGTCCGCCTTGAAACGCCGGTCCGCATCCCGTTCTCGATCCCGGCCCTGCCCGAAACACCCACCCCCACTCGGCGATGGAGCGCGAGTGTCTGGGGGATCGTCCGCGACGGCGGGCGGACCCTGCTGCCCGGCGGGCAATTGGGCGGCACGCAGGCAGGCATCCGCCTGTTGCGGCGGCTCGATTTACGCGGAGACCTGTCCGCCAGCCTGCGGCTTTCCGCCCCGTGGCAGGGGATCGGGCGCGAAATGGCGGTGGGGGTCGATTGGCGACCCGTTCGCCGCCTGCCGGTCCGATTGCTGGTCGAACAGCGCTTCGCCCTCGATTCGGGGCGGGACGCGCCCGCCGCACTGATCGTGACGGGAATCGGCCCCAAAGCCATCGCGCCCGGCCTCACCCTGACCACTTATGCGCAGGCCGGGGTGGTGGGCCGCACCCGAGTCGAACCCTTTGCGGACGGCGCGGCGCGGATCGGTATGGCGGTGTCGCCCGACATGGATCTGGCACTGGGCGCATGGGGCGGGGCGCAGCGTGATGCGCAGCGGCTGGATATCGGACCGAGCCTGGTGCTCGCCCTGCCCGTCGCCGATCGAAGGATTCGCCTGTCCCTCGACTGGCGACAACGCGTCGCCGGTCGCGCCGCCCCCGGCTCCGGTCCGGCCCTGACACTGGCAAGCGATTTCTGAGAGTCGGTTTGAAAACGGGCCGGTGCCGCCGGAAATTGGCTCTTTCGCCAATTTCCCCGTCTCCAAACGATCGACACTGTTCGGAAAGACCCTTGCGGCTATAACGCGGGCGTGGACCTGTATCTTCCGATTGCCAATCTGTCGGTCAACGCGCTCGTGATCATCGCGCTGGGGGCGGGCGTGGGTCTGTTGTCGGGCATGTTCGGGGTCGGGGGCGGCTTTCTGACCACGCCGCTGCTGATCGTCTATGGCATCCCGCCCACCGTCGCCGCCGCCTCCGCCGCCAGCCAGGTGACCGGGGCCAGCGTGTCCGGCGTCTCCGCGCATTGGCGGCGCGGCGGGGTGGATGTGAAGATGGGCGGCGTGCTGGTCGCCGGCGGCGTGGTCGGATCCTTCGCGGGGGCCTGGATCTTTCGCCTGCTCCAGGCGAGCGGACAGATCGATACGGTCATCGCCATCGTCTATGTCCTGATGCTCGGCTGGATCGGATCGGTCATGGCGCGCGAGGCGGCGGGCGCGATCCTGGCACAGCGGCGCGGCGTGCCGCAGCGCGCGGCACGGCGACGGCATCACCCGATCGTCGCGGCGCTGCCCTTCCGCACCCGATTCTACGCCTCGGGCCTGTACATCTCGCCGCTGGCGCCGCTGATGCTGGGCTTCTTCGTCGGCATCCTGACCATATTGCTGGGCGTGGGCGGCGGGTTCATCCTGGTCCCCGCGATGATCTATCTGCTGGGCATGGCGACCAATGTCGTGCTCGGCACTTCGCTGTTCCAGACCCTGTTCGTGACGGCGGCGGCGACCATGGTCCATGCCACCACGACCAAGGCGGTGGACATCGTGCTGGCCGGGCTGCTGCTCGTCGGATCGGTGACGGGAGCGCAGGTCGGCGCGAAGCTGGCGACCAATGTGAAGCCCGAATATCTCCGCCTCGCGCTGGCCGTCATCGTCCTGCTGGTGGGGCTTCGCATCCTGCTCGGCCTGGTATGGCGGCCCGAGGAGATCTTCACGGTCCAGCCGCTGTGAGGAAGGCCGCCGCCGCGCTGGCGTTGCTGTCGCCCCTGCTGATGGCCCAGGCCAAGCCGGTGCTGGTCCCCGACGTGTCGCAGCGCGATATCCAGATCGCCTACAGCTTCACCGGGGCCGAACTGCTGCTGTTCGGCGCGATCCTCTATCCCGGCGGGCGCCCGCCCCAGGACGACAAGCCGACCGATATCGTCGTGGTGGTCAAGGGCCCGACCCAGTCGATCCTGATCCGCGAGAAGGAGAAGATCGCGGGGCTGTGGGTCAATGCCGGGCGGCTGCGGTATCAGTCCGCGCCGTCCTTCTACGCCATCGCCTCGTCGCGCCCGATCGAGCGGATCGTCGACGACCGGACGCGCGCCATCTACGAACTGGGGCTCGACAGCCTTCAGCTTTCCCCTGCCTCCAACGCCCCCGCCGATGTCCAGGCGCGGTTCCAGGAGGGGCTGGTCGATCAGCGCCGCCGCAGCGGCCTGTATGTCGAGGCGCCGCGCGCCGTCGAGATCACCGACGACGTGCTCTACCGCGCGCGCGTCACCATCCCCGCGCGCGTGCCGGTGGGCCGCTTCACCGCCGAAACCTTCCTGATCCGCGACGGTCGCGTCCTGGCCGCCGCCGTGCGCGATATCGACATCCGCAAATCGGGGTTCGAGCGATTCGTCGCGCGCGCCGCCGACCGCGCCGCCATCCCCTATGGCCTGACGGCGGTCGCCCTGTCGATCCTGCTGGGCTGGGCCGCCGGCTGGATCGCGCGACGCGTCTAGGACTTTGTAGATACGGCATTTTAAGCTTCGCGCGGTACCAGACCAGTCCTTCTCCCAGGATCGGACGGTTTCGTCTCCATGTTCTCCCCTTCCCCCGCGCTCGAATATCCCGCGTCGCCCGTGCCCGAGGCCCCCGTCATAGGCTGGCTGCTGGGTATCGCCGGATCGAGTGGCCGCATCGTCCTCGACCGGGAGGCGGTCGAGGCGCTGGCGGGGCATGCCGACCCGGTGCTGGCGGCGGCGGGGCAGGTGGCGATGCCGGTGAAGATCCGCCGCGACGATCGCTGGATCATCGGATCGATACGCGCGCTGTCACTCGACCCGTCCAGCGACGCCGCCGCCATCGCGACCGAGATCGACCTGATGGGCGAGGCCATGCGCCACGCCGAAACCGGCGAGATGCTGGGCTTTCGGCGCGGCGTGACCTCCTATCCCCTGCCCGGCGCGACGATCCATGCGATCAGCAATGCGGAACTGGCCGGAATCCACGCCAATACCGATATCACGACCGTGCGGATCGGCACCGTCCATCCGGCGCGCAGCGTGGCCGCGACGCTGGCGATCGACGCGCTGCTGGGCCGTCACTTCGCGCTGCTCGGCTCGACCGGCACCGGCAAGTCGACCGCGACCGCGATGATCCTGCACCGCATCTGCGACCTGGCGCCGCAGGGGCATATCGTGATGATCGATCCGCACGGCGAATATGGCAGCGCCTTTCCGGACAGCGGCGCGGTTCACGATGTCGGCAATCTGCGGATGCCCTATTGGCTGATGAATTTCGAGGAGCATTGCGAAATCCTGCTGACGGCGGGTCCCGCCGACCGGCAGGGCGATGCCGACATCCTGGCCCGCTGCCTGCTCGCCGCGCGGATGCGCAACCGGGCGGCGCAGGAGCTGCCACGCGTCACCGTCGACACGCCGATCCCCTATCTGTTGTCCGACCTGACCAGCCTGTTGGCGCAGGAGATGAGCAAGCTGGAACGCGCGGGCGACAGCGCGCCCTATCTGCGACTGAAGACCAAGATCGATGAGTTGAAGGGCGATCCCCGCTATGCCTTCCTCTTCTCGGGCATGCTGGTCGCCGACACCATGGCGAGTTTCCTCAGCCGCATCCTGCGCATGCCGAGCGGCGGACGCCCGATATCGATCATCGACGTGTCGGGCGTGCCGTCGGACGTGACCAGCGTCGTGGTCGCGGTGCTGGCGCGGATGATCTTCGACCATGCGATCTGGTCACCGCCGGAGGAGCGTCGCCCGGTCCTGATGGTCTGCGAAGAGGCGCATCGCTACATCCCCGCCCGCGCCGAACAGGAATCGGCGGTCGGGCGCGTCCTGTCGCGCATCGCCAAGGAGGGGCGCAAATACGGCGTCTCGCTGGGCCTGGTGACGCAGCGGCCCTCCGATCTGTCCGAAAGCGTCCTGTCGCAATGCGGCACGATCATCGCGATGCGGCTGAACAACGAACGCGACCAGGCGATGGTCCGCGCGGCCATGCCGGAAGGGGGCCGCGGCCTGCTCGACACCATCTCGGCGCTGCGCAATCGCGAGGCCATCCTGTCCGGCGAAGGCGTGACGTTCCCGATGCGCGCCAGCTTCGACACGCTGGAGGAGGGCAAGCGGCCCGCCTCCAACGACATGCGGATTTCCGCGACCTGGGCGATCCCCGCGCGCGGCGAGGCGGCGGTGGCGGACACCGTCGCGCGCTGGCGGACGGCGGGCAAGTGACAGCGAAGGGGAAACCCCACCTCCGTTCAGCCTGAGCGAAGTCGAAGGCCAAGGGTCGACCGTCGGGCGGGCGCTTCGACGTCGCTCAGCGCGAACAGAGGTTCCGCGCGATCTACCGCCCCGGCCGGACCGACAACAGGCTCTGCACCTCGTGACGGAAGGCACGCAGCTTCGCGCCCGACAGCACCGCGACGCTCGTCAGCTTCAGGCTGCGCGGATCGACGGCGACGCCGTTCCTCCACACTTCCCAATGGAGATGCGGGCCGGTCGACATGCCGGTCGATCCGACATAGCCGATCACCTGCCCCTGCCGGACCCGCGCGCCCGAGCGGACGGCAAAGCGGCTCATATGGCCGTAACCGCTGGCGACGCCGCCGCCATGCGACAGCTTGACGAAATTGCCATAACCGCCCGACCGGCCCGCGAACTGGACGACGCCGTCCATGATCGCATGGATGGGCGAACCATAGGGCGCGCCGATATCGGTGCCCTTGTGCATCCGCATGAAGCCCAGGATCGGGTGCATCCGCTTGCCATAGGACGACGTCACCCGCCCCGCGACCGGCATGTCCATGCTGCCGCGCCGTTCGCTCTGGCCGTTGACGTCATACCATTGGCCGTCATCGTCATCCGCCAGCCGCGCCAGCTGTACCTTGCGCCCGCCATGATCGAGCCCGGCGAAGAGCAGCTTGCCCAGCCGCGTCTCGCCGGTGGCGGCCCGCTCCCGCTCGATGATCAGGTCGAAACTGTCCGAGCGCCGCACGTCGCGCCCGACCGACACATGCGACGACAGCGCCTTGATATAGGCCTCCACCACCTTGGCCGGAGCCCCGGCGGCGCGAGCGGAGCGATAGAGGCTGGCGCCGACCAGCCCCTGGAGGCGCAGCGGCGTACGGTCGATCGCGATGGGCTGCTTCGTCATCGACAGCCCCTGCGCCGTGCGGGTCAGCGTGACGGCCAGGTCGAAGCGCGCGCGCAGCTTCATCGCCTCCAGCGGGCGCGCAACCATCCGGCTGGGCCGCCGCCCCAGGGTCAGCGCGACGCGGGTGCCGGAGGCGATCGCCTCGCCCCCGGTCGCCTGGTCGACCAGATCGGCGGCGGCACGCGCCTGGTTACGGGCGACCCCGGCGCGTTGCAGCACGCGGGCCAGTGGATCGCCCGACCCGATGGTGGCGGACAGGTCAACACTGGGACGCTCGGGCGCTTCGGCCAGATGCTCGACCAGCTCGCCCGCCGCCAGGCGACGGCCGCTATCCGCGCCCAAGGCCAGCGGGGCGATGGCCTGTGCGCGGGCGTTCTTCCAGGCATCGCCGGTCAGCGGAGCGGGAACGCGCGCCGGAATGGAATGGTGAAAGCCCGGCGCCATCGCGATCGTCGCCGCGCACAGCGCCGAACAGGTCGCCAGCCCCCGCCACCAGTCGCGGCTGCCGATCTGCGCGCCCAGATCGGGCACCCAGTCGATCTCGCGCATCGCCCGTCGCCAGCGGGCCAGTCGCCCGACCGGTACCAGGGGAAATCCCCCGCCGATCGTCCGCGCGGCGGTGCCGCCGGATACCAGAAATGCGTCGTCGCCGGCCAGAAACATGACTGAGAAGTGCGTCCGTCTATCGTCGATCCATGTCGCCGATCCCCCCGGCGCACATTTGGCGGGGTGTAAGCGCGCCGGACCAAAGTCAAACGCCCCGCGATCCCCTGCCCCGATGCTGCGGTAAGACGTGGCCGGACCGGGCCGAAGGTCGCTAGGTGGCGATCAACTTGCTTCATGCCGTTGCAACCGCGCGCGGGAAGCCCGATGTAGAGGATATGACCAGCCGCGTATCGGGCGCCGTGACGGCCGTTCTCGGGCCGACCAACACCGGCAAGACGCACCTCGCGATCGAGCGGATGTGCGCGTATAGCAGCGGCATCATCGGCTTTCCCCTCCGCCTGCTCGCGCGCGAGGTCTATGACCGGGTCGTCGCGCTGAAAGGGCCGGAAAAGGTCGCGCTGGTGACCGGCGAGGAAAAGATCGTGCCCCCCGACGCGCGCTGGTTCCTGTGCACCGCCGAGTCCATGCCCGACCGCGACGTGGCCTTCGTCGCGCTGGACGAGGCGCAACTGGGGGCCGACCCGGAGCGCGGTCATGTCTTTACCGATCGGTTGCTGCACGCGCGCGGCCGGGACGAGACGATGATCCTGGGCTCCGAAGCCCTGAAACCGATGATCCGCGCGCTGGTGCCCGATGCGGAGATCGTCGCGCGACCGCGTTTCTCGACCCTGTCCTATGCGGGCGCGAAGAAGATCAGCCGGTTGCCCAAACGCTCGGCCATCGTCGCCTTCTCGGCGGAGGAGGTGTACGCGGTGGCCGAGATGCTGCGGCGGCTGCGCGGTGGCGCGGCGGTGGTGATGGGGGCGCTGTCCCCGCGCACCCGCAATGCCCAGGTGGAGATGTTTCAGGCGGGCGAGGTCGATTATCTCGTCGCCACCGATGCGATCGGCATGGGCCTGAACATGGATGTCGCGCATGTCGCCTTTGCCGGGCTGCACAAGTTCGACGGCCGCCGCCGCCGTCGCCTGACCGTCGCCGAGATGGCGCAGATCGCGGGCCGCGCCGGGCGGCACCACCGCGACGGGACGTTCGGTGCACTGGCCGAGGAAGGGCCCGATGCCTTCCTGCCCGAAGAGATGCTGGCGATCGAGGAGCATCGCTTTCCCCGGCTCGACCATCTCTATTGGCGCGAGGGCGATCCCGACCTGTCGAGCATCGATGCGCTGATCGAGAGCCTGGAGCGCAAACCCGAACCCGGCGTGCTCCGCGCCGCGCCGATCGCCACCGATTTGCAGGTGTTGAAGCGCCTCGCCGACGAGCCGTGGGTCCGTGACCGGGTCCGGCGGCCCGCCATGGTTGCGCGGCTCTGGGCGGCGTGCGGCATTCCCGATTTTCGGAAAGTGGGCATCGATCCCCATGCCCGCTTCGTCTCGCGCGTCTTCGGCCATCTGTCCGAAGGGCTGGGCCATGTGCCCCACCAATGGTTCGCCGACGAGATCGCGCGGCTGGACAGCATGGCGGGCGATGTCGAGACGCTGGCGGGCCGCCTCTCCGCGATCCGAAGCTGGGCCTATATCGCGCAGCGCGCCGACTGGCTGGCCGACCCGAAGCATTGGGCCGAGCGGACGCGAGAAATCGAGGAGCGGCTGTCCGACGGCCTGCACGCCAGCCTGACCCAGCGTTTCGTCGACAAGCGCACGACCGCGCTGATCCGCCGCATCGGCGCGGATGCTGGGGCATTGCCCGTCACCATCGGACCGGAAGGCGAGGTGCTGGTCGAGGATCATCCCATCGGGCGGCTGGAGGGATTTCGTTTCACCGTCGAGGCGGGGGCGCGGGCGAACGACAAAAGGCTGCTGCTCGCCGCCGCCGAGAAGCGGTTGGGAACCGAGCGCGGCCGCCGGGCCGAGGCGTTGATCGCCGCAACGCCCGACGCCTTTTCGCTGGTCGAAGACCGACTGGTATGGGACGGGCATGCCGTCGCCCGGCTGGTGGCGGGGCCTTCGCTCGGACGGCCGGTGGTGCGGCTGGAGCGCGATCTCGATTGCCTGCCCCCGTCGATGCGCGAACGGGTGAAGGGCCGGCTGGAGGATTGGGTCGCACGCACGCTCGACCGCCAGGTGCCCGCGCTCGTCCGGCTGTCGGCGCTGACGCGAGAGGCCAAGGCTTCGCCCGCGATCCGCGCGGTGGCCGCCGCGCTGGAGGATGCGGGCGGGATCGTGCCACGCCAGCCGTTGCGGCTGATGATCGATGCGCTGTCGCCGGAGGAACGGCGGCGATTGCGCGGGCTGGGCATTACCATCGGCACGCTGGATGTATTCGACGCGCGGCTGCTCAAGCCCGGTGCCGCCGCGTGGCGGCGCACGCTGATGGCGCTGTGGGGGCAAAGCCCCGAACTCGGACGGATCGGCGCGACCACGCTCCGCCGGGACGAGCCGGGGCGGAGCGTCGCCTCGGGCTTCCGGCCCTTGGGCGAGCAGGCGGTGCGGATCGACCTGGTCGAACGAATCGCGCGCGCCACCCATGATGCGCGCCAAGGGCGTGGGCCCTTCGCCCCCGACGCCGCACTCGCCACCTCGATCGGGCTGGAGGCGGCGACGCTCGACCGGCTGATGGGCGATCTGGGATTCCGCAAGGTTCGCGGCACGACGGAGGGTGAGCCCCCCCGCTGGGTCTGGCGCGGTCGTCCCCCCGCACGCCCCGCCCCGCGTGCCGAAGCGCGCCCCGGCAACGCCTTCGCCGCGCTCGCCGACTGGGGGCGGACGCCGTGACCTCGGTCCTCCCCATCTCCGATGGGGAGGGGGACCACCGGGCGGCAGCCCGGTGGTGGAGGGGCGATACCCTGCGGTTCGTGCCAAGCCGGGAATTTGGGTGTCGGACCCCTGCCCCTCCACCATCCTGCGGATGGTCCCCCTCCCCAAGCAGAGCTTGGGGAGGAATGAGATTACGCACGCCCTCCCTTCCTCGTAGAAAGGATCGCCCCACCCCATGACCACCCGCGCCCCCGCCGCAGCCACCGAGTCGATGCGGCTCGACCGTTTCCTCTGGTGGGCGCGGATCGCCAGGTCGCGGGAGACGGCACAGGCGATGGCGTGCGACGGGCATTTCCGCATGGACGGGCGCAAGATCGACCGGGCGCATGCGCCGGTCCGGGTGGGCAGCATCCTGACCTTCGCGCATCATGGCGATGTGCGGGTATTGCGCGTGGAACAGCTTCCCGTGCGGCGCGGTCCGCCCGCCGAGGGGCGCGCCTGTTACTGCGATCTGGTCACTTCCCCGGTTTCGGGCGTTGACGGATCGTCACACGCGGCATAGCAGCACGCGTTCGTACCTTGGGAGTTGTCATGACCTACGTCGTCACCGATGCCTGCATTCGCTGCAAGTATATGGACTGTGTCGAGGTGTGTCCCGTCGACTGCTTCTACGAAGGCGAGAATATGCTCGTCATCAACCCGTCCGAGTGCATCGACTGCGGCGTGTGCGAGCCGGAATGCCCGGCCGAGGCGATCCTGCCCGATACCGAAAGCGGTCTGGAACAGTGGCTGGAGTTGAACAACACCTTCTCCGCCCAGTGGCCCAACGTCACGCGCAAGCTGGACCAGACCCCGCCCGATGCCGACGCGATGAAGGGCGTGGAGAACAAGTACGACCAGTTCTTCAGCCCGGAGCCCGGCAAGGGCGACTGAGCCCAGGGCGCTGCTGACGCTACGGCACAGGTCGCCTGTGACGCGCGGTGGCGTGTGGTGCGGGACATGCTGGTAATTTTGTTGCGACCATGCTATATGGTTCCGCGACGGGCCTAGCTTTTTCGCGAAGGCCCGCCTTGCTATGTTCGACCCTTCCTTCCCGAGGCCGATGAGAACAGTGGACCCATTTCCGCTCGTCCGGCGCTCGTGCGAAGGCCTTTGACCCGGAAAGGCCCCCAATGGCTGCCAAGGCGCTCCACTTCGACGTCGGTGACTATGTCGTGTATCCCAAGCATGGCGTGGGCCGCGTTATCGAGCTGCAAAAGCAGGAAATCGCAGGGATGCAGCTCGAACTCTACGTGCTGCGCTTCGAAAAGGAGCGCATGACGCTGCGCGTTCCCACCAACAAGGCCGAGTCGGTCGGCATGCGCAAGCTGTCCTCGGACAAGACCATGCGCGAGGCGATGGAAACGCTGAAGGGCAAGCCCAAGGTCAAGCGCACCATGTGGTCGCGCCGTGCGCAGGAATATGAAGCCAAGATCAATTCGGGCGACCTGGTGTCGATCGCCGAAGTGGTCCGCGACCTGTTCCGCGCCGACGACCAGCCCGAGCAGAGCTATTCCGAGCGGCAGATCTTCGAAGCGGCGACCAGCCGCCTCGCCCGCGAACTCGCCGCGATGGAAGAGGTGGACGAGCCTCGCGCCCAGGAAAAGATCCTGGAAATCCTGCGCGCCGCCGCCGCCATCTACAACAAGGAAAAGCCCGCGGCCTGACGGCTGCCGGTTTCGACCGAACCGAAAAGGGGCGGCTCCATCCGGGGCCGCCCCTTTTCATTTGCATCCGTCAGCGCCCCACGTGTATTGTTTGCGCAATACACGATAGGAGGATCGCATGGCCGGACCCGCATTTCGACTGCCCCTGATCGCGCTGCTGGCGCTGGCGATCCCGACGGCGGCGTGCAGCTATGGCTGGTCCGACGATGAGGGGCAGGAGGTGCCCGCGCAAGGATCGGGCACCGCCCGCAGCTATGCCGTGCGCGATTTTACCGGCATCGACCTGCGCGGCAGCGATCCGGTGGAGGTCCGGGTGGGCGGCGGCTTCTCGGTCCGTGCCGAAGGACCGTCCGACGTCCTGGACCAGCTCCGTATCGAGCGCGACGGCGACACGCTGCGCGTCGGGCGGAAAAAGGGCGTGCACTGGGGCGGCGGCAAGGGTGCGCGCATCCTCGTCACGCTGCCGCGCCTGACCGATGTCGGGGTGGCCGGATCGGGCCGGATGACGGTCGACCGGGTCGAGGGGCCCAGCTTCCATGCCGGGATTGCGGGATCGGGCGATCTGGTGATCGGCGCGATGCGGGTCGGCACCGCCGATCTGGCGGTCGCCGGATCGGGGACGATCACGCCCAGCGGCGTGGCCGACATGCTGAAGGTCTCGGTCGCCGGATCGGGCGATGTGCGCGGGGCCGGATTGCAGGCGAGGCAGGCCAATGTCTCGATCGCCGGATCGGGCGACGTCGTCGCGCGGGTGAACGGCGCGGCCAAGGTCAACCTGATGGGCTCGGGCAGCGCCGATCTGGGCCCCCAATCGAGCTGCACCGTCAGGAAGATGGGCTCGGGGAGCGCCCGGTGCGGGCGGCAGTGATCCGGGGAGGGTGCCTGCCCCTCCACCACCGCTGACGCGGTGGTCCCCCTCCCCAAGCCATAGCTTGGGGAGGAATAAGGATACCAATCCTCCCCATCCCCGATGGGGAGGGGGACCGCCGCGAAGCGGTGGTGGAGGGGCGGCAACGGCGGCCGCATGACCAACATCCCACCGCTCGATTCCACGCCCGCTTGTCGCGCTCGAAGGACGGTGCGAGGATCGCCCCCATGCTCCCCCGCGCTTTCCTCGCCGCCGCCTTGCTCCTCCCCAGTGTCGCGCAGGCGGCGGACCGGCAGGTCGATCTGAGCAGCTTCGACACACTGCGGGTGGAGGGGCCGTTCATCGTCGCCCTGACCACCGCGCCCTCACCACGCGGCATGATGTCGGGTGATGCCGAGACGCTTCGCCGGGTGGAAGCGCGGATCAGCGGCACGACCCTGGTGGTGCGGCGGACCAATGACGGCACGGCCATGTCGCGCAGTCCCCTCGGCCCCGTCACCCTGACCATCGCCGCACCGCCGCTGTCGACGATCACCGTCATCGGCGGCGCGCAGGTGACGGCGCAGGCGATGCGCGGCACCGCCCTGTCCCTTAACATCAACGGGCCGGGCGACGTGCGCATCGACCGGGCGGATGGCGAACAGCTGAGCGCGACCCTGCTCGGCCCCGCCAAGCTGGCGATCGGCGACGGGCGGGTGGGCAAGGCGCGGCTCTCCGCGAACGGCCCCGCCGAGATCACGGCCGGGGGGCTGGAGGCGGGCGACCTGCTGGTCATGCTCGACGGTGCCGGAGAGGTCGATGCGCGGGCCCGCTATATCGCAACCATCGCCAATAACGGCCTGGGTCGCGTGACCGTGGCGGGGACGCCCAAATGCCGGGTCACGGGTGCGGGCGCCGGTCCGGTCCGCTGCGGCGGGAGATGACCCGCCGCGCAAGGAAGGCGTCGATCGCGGCCAAGGCATTGCCCCGCATCGGCTCCGCCTCGCGCAATATCTCGTGCGCGCAGCCCCGTCCGAAGGCGACCATCTCCCCCTGGGGCAGTTGCGCCGCCACCCTTCCAGCGGCGCGCGCATCGACCAGCCGGTCGGCCAGCGCCACCAGCATCAGCACCGGCACTTCGATCCGCGCCAGCCCCGGATCGTCGCGAAGCGCCGCGGTCGCGCGAAACGCCTCCGCCACCCAGTGCCAACTCGGCGAGCCCAGGCACAGTTCGGGCCAGCGCCGCCGGAACGCCTGCTGATCGGCGAAGCGCGCGACGTCATGGGTCAGCCTTTTCTGGCGCGCGGTGGAGGCCGCCTCGGTCTCCAACCTTCGCCAGGCGGGACGGCGCGGGTCGCCGCGCCCGACCTGCCACCGGGCGAACATCGCGCCCGCCCATTGCCCCACGGGCGAGCGGAGCGCGAGCATCGGCGCGACCAGCACCACCGCATCGGGCGCGATCCGCTGCGCCGCCAGTGCCGACAGGGTGACGAACCCGCCCATCGAATGGCCGAGCACGACATGCGGCCCCTCCGCTTCCTCCACCCAATCGGCATGGAAAGCGGCCAGATCGTCGGTCAGCCGGTCGAAGCGATCGATATGGCCGGTGTCGTCGCTCGCCAGCCGCCCCGATCCCCCCTGCCCGCGCCAGTCGAAGGCGGTGACGTCCCAGCCCTGGGCCCGGAAATGGTCGATCGCATCGCCATATTTCTCGACCATATCGGCGCGCCCCGTCTGGAACAGCAGCCGCCCGCGCCGCGCCGTCCCCTCTTCGCGCGGGCGATCATAGCGGCGATGCACCCAGCCATCGGGCGCGATCCAAGGCGACAGCCAGGGCGAAAGCGGCCCATCGACCGGCCAAGAGGGTGATGTCGCCATGACGGCCTCCGTCCTTCCAAAGCGCAACGGCAAGACTTCGCCAGGAAAATTGCCGCAGATCAAGCGCCTGTGCGAACAAATACGGTGCCGCTGCGTTCACCCTTCAGCAATATTTTGTTACAACCATAGGGGATAGCCCGTGTTGGGTCGCGCCTTTGCAAAGATACTGGGCTGGGCGCTGGCCCTGCTAGGCGGGTTTTTCGCCGTGGCGGGGGGCTATCTCGCGCTACTGGGCGGTTCGCCTTATTATGGGCTGACCGGCCTGGCGATGATCCTGTCGGGCGCGCTGATCGGGCGGGGCGATCCGCGCGGGCGGTGGCTCTATGTCGCGATCTGGGTCGTCACCCTGGTCTGGGCGGTGTGGGAGGTCGGGCTGGACTGGCTCCAGCTCGTGCCGCGCGTGGTCGCGCCGACCGTCCTGCTGGTGCTGGTCGCCCTCCCCTGGATCGGACGCGCGATGCGTTCGCCCGGAGCGCGGACGCGGGCGATGCCCGCCGCTTTGGGGATCGTCGCGCTGCTGTTCGCCGTGCCCGTCCTGAAGACCCGCCCGGTCGAGGCGCAGGACCCCGCGCCCCCCGGACTGCCGATCGCCGCGCAGGCGCCGGTGGGCGACTGGACCGATTATGGCGGCACCCTGTCAGGTCAGCGCTATTCGGCGCTGTCGCAGATCACGCCAGAGAATGTCGGCAAGCTGGAACTCGCCTGGACGCAGCGGACCGGCGACCTGCCCGACCGGGCGGAATCGGTCGAGCATCGCCGCGAATATCATTCGGAGGCGACGCCGATCCAGATCGGCGACACGCTGTATACCTGCACGCCGCATTCGATCGTGCAGGCGATCGACGCGACGACCGGGCGGACCAAGTGGAGCTGGAAGGATCAGGTCAGCCGCCAGGGCAATTCCTATCTCGTCTGTCGCGGCGTCGCCTTTTATCAGGCGCCGGCGGGCACCCCCTGCCCCCGTCGCATCTTCGCGCCGACCTTCGACGCGCGGATGATGGCGCTGGATGCCGATACGGGGAAGCCCTGCCCCGGTTTCGGGACCAATGGCGGGATCGACCTGCGCGAGAATATGGGCGTGTCGGGCCCCGCCGACCAGATCAGCACCTCGCCCCCCGTGGTCGCGAACGGCCGGTTGATCGTGGGGGAGCGGATCGTCGACAACGTCAACCGCAACATCCCCAGCGGGGTGGTCCGCGCCTATGATCCGATCAGCGGCGCAGGAGTCTGGGCCTGGGACGTGGGCCGCTCGCCCGATGCGATCCCGCCGCTGCCCGCAGGGGAAACCTATACGCGCGGCACCCCCAATGTCTGGGGCGCGATGACCGCCGATCCGGCCAACGGGCTGGTCTATCTGGGCACCGGCAATGCCTCGCCCGATTACTGGATCGGCTGGCGGCGGCCGTTCGACGACCGGTTCGGCTCGGCGATCGTCGCGCTGGAGATCGCGACGGGCAAGCTGCGCTGGGTTCGCCAACTCGTCCACCGTGACATGTGGGACATGGACATTCCCATCGGCCCGTCGCTGTTCGACTATCGCGCGCCGAACGGACAGACCATCCCGGCGCTGATCCAGACGACCAAGATGGGCCAGGTCTATTTCCTCAACCGTCTGACCGGTGCGCCGATCACCCCGATCGTCGAGCGGCCCGCGCGACAGGACGGCGCGACGCCCGGGGTCAAGGTTTCCCCGACCCAGCCCTGGTCCGTTGGCCTGCCCTCCTTCACCCCGCCCGTGCCGACCGAGAAGTCGACCTGGGGCGCGACGCCGATCGACCAGCTCTTCTGCCGGATCGATATCCGCCGTGCGCAGGGGACCGGCATCTACCAGCCGACGGGGCTGAAGCCGATCATCGGCCATCCGGCGTTCGACGGCGTCACCGACTGGGGCGGCGCGGCGCTCGACCCGGTACGGCAGGTCTTCACCGTCAACACGATGGAGATGCCGTTCAAGATCTGGCTGATGCGCCGCGACGATCCGCGCGTGAAGAGCTATATGGAAAAGAAGAAGGGCGGCGAGAATGCGCGCGAGCCCAATCTCCAGACCCAGTATAACACCCCTTATGTCGCGGTGGTCGCGGCCTGGATCGGCGTGTTCGGCGCGCCGTGCAACGCGCCGCCCTGGGGGCATCTGACCGCCGTCGATCTCAACACCCGGCAGGTGGTGTGGAAGAAGGTGCTGGGCACCGCGCGCGACACCGGGCTGTTCGGCAGCCATCTGGGCGTGCCGATCAAGACCGGCGTGCCCAATCTGGGCGGATCGATCATCACCGCCTCGGGCCTGGTGTTCATCGGTGCGACGACCGACCAGTATCTGCGGGCCTATGACCTGAAGACCGGTCGGGTGCTGTGGCGCGCGCGGTTGCCGGCGGGGGCGCAGGCGACGCCGATGACCTATCGCGGGCGGGACGGGCGGCAATATGTCGTCATCACCGCCGGGGGGCATGGCGCACTGGGGACGCGCTATGGGGATTATACCATGGCGTTCGCCTTGCCGAAGGGGGTGTGAGGAGAGGTTCTGCCCTTGGCCTTCGACTATGCTCAGGCTGAACGGAGGTTGGGGGGCGGGACGCTCACCCCAAGCACGCCCCTCCCGCCTGCAGGAGGGGCTTGAAGGCTCAGAAGATCGACCATTCCAGGATCGCGGGCTCCTTCGCCGTGACGGTCATCCGCAGCCACCGCGCCTTGCCCGAATGACGCAGGGTGATCGGCGAGCCGCTCACCCCCGTCTCTGCCGCCACCTGACGCCAGGTCTTGCCGTCCTCCGACGCTTCGACCCGCACATCCTGCGGCTGGATCGCGAAAGCCGGGCGGATTTGACTCTCCCGCACCATCCGCACCGCCCCGAGATCGGCGGTCAGCATCGGCGGCTGCCCGGCCTCCGGTCGCCAGGCGGTGGCGTAATTGTCATCCGCCGCGAGAATATCCGCCCCCTTCCCCGTCCAGCGCAACCCCCGTGTCCGGTGCGGCGCAAAGGCCGGGATCACGGGATCATGGCTGGGCACCACCTTCTCCAGCGTCCCGTCCGCCTTCACGGTCAGCGGATCGATCGCCACCTGCCGAAGCACCCGGTCGCCCCCTGGCACGAAGGGCAGCGCCTGTCGGTGGTAGAGGATATAGGACCGCCCCTTGTCGGCGAAGATCGCATGGTGACCGGGGCTGATGATCTGCTTCTTCGCATCGGTTACCAGCACCGGACTGTTCGCCGCCTCGGTGAACGGCCCCATCGGCGACGACCCGACCGCGTAGCGCACCTTGTAGGTGTCCTTGGTCGTGTTGCCGTCGCTATAGGTCAGCAGGTAACGCCCCTTCTCCTTCACCATGAAGGGGCCTTCGAAATAATGGGCCGGGGTCACGTCCTTCGGCTCGCCGTCGAAATGGACCATGTCGGGCTTGAGCTTCACCACGAAGCAATGGCCGTTGACCCAGTTCAGCCCCGATCCCCAATAGAGATAGGCCTGGCCGTCGGTGTCGACGAACGCTTCGGCGTCGATCATGTGATATTGGGGCGCGAAGTCGCGCGCGATCAGCGGCTTGCCGCCATTGGCATCGGCCCAGGGCCCTGCCGGAGAGGGCGCGGAGCCGACCCATATCTCGCTGCCGACCGAGACATACATATACCAGCGGCCATTGGGTGCCTTGACCACCGAGGGGGCCCAGACCTTGGCATCGCCCGAGGTCGGGCTGGTCGCCGCCTGCTTCGTCGGCCAGTTCGGCTGCGAGAATGTCCAGTCGCGACCATTGTCGGAGGTCCACAGCCCCAGGCGATCGTCGCCCCAGGGATCGACCGTGGCGAAGATATACCAACGCCCCCCGTCGCGCACGATGGAGGGATCGGCGAAATAGCCCGGAAGCAGGGGGTTGCCCGCCCCCGGACTGTTCCATGCCATGGCGCGCCGGGGTGCAGCGGACCCCGCTGACCCGACGAGCAGGACGGCGGCGAGCAGCGCTCCGGCGCGGAACCGCATCAGCGCAGGTCCAGCATCACGACCGACTTGGCCGGGATCTGTACGCTCAGCGTGCCACCCGACAGCGTCGCGCCGTTGAACGGCTGCGGCGCGACTTGGGACGGCGCGTCGAACGTGTTGTGCGCGTCCATCGTCGCGCCGGTCAGGATACGACCCGACACCTGCGCGGCGTTGAGGCCGTCCAGCTTGACGGTCACGGTCGCGGGCTGGTTGGGATCGACATTGGTCAGGCCGACATGGACGACGCCCGCCTTGTCGCGCACCGCCGAGGCGCTGACCGCCTTCATCACCCACTGGTCCTTGTTGTACCAGCGCGACTGGACATCGACCGGCAGGACGGTGGCGTCCTGATAGTCCTTGTACATGTCGAACACCCAATAGGTCGGCGTCTTCACCATGCGCGCGCCGTCGGTCAGGATCATCGCCTGGAGCACGTTGATCATCTGCGCGATGTTGGCACCGCGCACGCGGTCGGCGTGGCGTGCGAAGATGTCGAGGTTCAGGCTGGTGACCATCGCGTCGCGAAGCGAGTTCTGCTGGTACAGGAAGCCCGGATTGGTGCCGGGTTCGACATCATACCAGGTGCCCCATTCGTCGACGAGCAACGCGACCCGCTTGTTGGGGTCGTACTTGTCCATGATCGCCGAGTGCTTGGTGAGCAGCTCTTCCATCTTCAGCGTCTTGGAGAGCGTCCGCGCCCAGGCTTCCTCATCGAAGCCGGTGGCGGGGCCCTTCTTTTCCCACGGTCCGGGGACGGTGTAGTAATGGACGCCGATGCCGTCGAACGCGCTCGACGCATCGCGCATCATGACCTCGGTCCAGTTATAATCGTCGCCATTCGCACCGCTGGCGATGCGCATCAGCTTCTCGCCGGCGGGGACTTTGAGGAAGGTCGAATAGCGGCGCGTCACGTCCGCCGCATATTCGGGGCGCATATTGCCGCCACAACCCCACAACTCGTTGCCGATGCCGAACATGGCCAGCTTCCACGGTTTGTCGCGACCGTTCTTGCGGCGCTCCTCGGCATAGGTCGATTTGGACGGGAAGGTCATATATTCGACCCACTCGGCCATTTCCGACGGCGCAGACGAGCCGACATTGCCCGAGACATAGGCTTCCGCACCCACCATCTCGCTGTAATTCATGAATTCGTTGGTGCCGAAACTGTTGTCCTCGGTCACGCCGCCCCAGTTGGTGTTGACCTTGGTCAGCCGCTTGGCCTGCGGACCCACGCCCTCGCGCCAGTGATATTCGTCGGCGAAGCAGCCGCCCGGCCAGCGGATCACCGGCACGCGAATCGCCTTCAGCGCGTCGATCACGTCGCGGCGATAGCCGTTGATGTTGGGGATCTTGCTGCCCTTGCCCACCCAGATGCCCGGATAGATGCCGGTGCCCAGATGCTCGGCGAACTGACCGAAGATACGGCGGTTATAGACGGGTCCGGGGCGGTCCCCATGCACCGCCACCGTATCGCCGCCGGTCGCGGGTGCCTCTTGCGCCGTCGCGGTGCCCGCGAACAGCGTGGCCACCGCCGCCGCGAACAGGAATTTCGTTGCCCTTTTCATGGTCTCTCCTCTGCCTGAAGCGGCATGATGGCTTATTGTCCGAGTAAAGAACAGCCCTATTGCGGCTCGGTCGCGCGAGCGGGCTTCGCTTTGTCGGGCGTGGTCCCCTCGCCCGCGAACGGCTCCAGCCGGAAGGCGATGCGGGTGGGCTCCAGCTTCGTCCGATACTTCATATGCGGCTGGCCGACATGGCTCCAGGTCGTGTCGCCGCCGACGCCCCATTGCGCGGCATCGACGATCAGTGTCGTCTCGCCATGCGGCACGATGTCGGTCGACTTCCACGTGCCCGGCGCGCGGCGGTAGAGATCGCCATAGGGAAAGGCGAGCGCCTGCATCATCAACGGCTTGTCCGCTCGCACACGCAGGCCGCTGCCCGCGCCCGACAGCTCCATCCAGCGCACGTCCAGCTTGTTGCCGGTATCCTGTGGCCGCATGTAATCGTGATTCTGCTCGGCGACCGCCCCGCGCCACAGCCCGATCGCGGCGGAGGTCTTGCGATCGACATAGCTTTCATGCGGACCCCGGCCATACCATTCGACCGTCTTCATGGTGGTTGGCATGGTGTACCACAGGCCGACACGGACCGGCGGCGGCAGGTCGGCCTTGAGCGGCGTGAATTGCCCCTCGACATCCACCGCGCCATCGCCCGCCATCCGGTAGCGGGTGACGAAACGCGCCGCTCCCGCGCCATAGTCGTGATCGACGGTGACCAGCCCCTGCGCCCGCTCGACGGTAACGCCGCGGAGTTTCTGCGCCCCGTTCATCGCGAACCAGGCGCTTTGCTGCGCGACCGTGCCGTTGGCGGTATCGTTGTCGGTCTCTGCCCGGACGAAATTGGGCTGTCCCCCCTTGGCGAGCAGCTTGCCATCCACGCTGTACCGTTCGATCAAACCGGTCTTGCGATCGATGACCAAGGTAGCGCGCCCAGCCGACAGGCTGACCCGCTCGGCCGTGTCCGCCACCGTGATCCGCCCCACCTTGGCCGGTGCCATAACCGGTGCCTCGCCCAGTGCGAACTGTTCCCAGCCGACGACATAGCCCGCCGGAACCGCGCGGATCGTGCCGTTCTTGGCCCGCGCACGCACGGTCAGGAAATATTCCGCCCCCGGCTTACGTGCGAATTGCGGGGCGAGCGCCACCGTCTGTACCTGTCCGGCGGCGGTGGTCAGTGCGGGCAGCGTGCCGGTCGCAACCGCCACGCCATTCTCCTCCACCATCCAGTCGAAATCGAATCCCGACAGGTCGATGAAGTCGTGGCGGTTACGTACGTCGATCCGCCCCGTGGCGGGATCGAACCCCTCGAACTGGATCGGCGACTGCACCTTCTGCACTTCGTAGAGTTGCGGATTGGGGGTGCGGTCGGGCTGGTTCAGCCCGTCGCCGAACTCGATATCGCCACCCGGATTGGGGCCGTACTCGCCGCCGTCACCCCAATATCGCCGTCCGTCCTTGGTATAGCGATACATGGACTGGTCGACCCAGTCCCAGATGAAGCCGCCCTGCAATTTGCGATGGACGTAGATGGTGTCCCAATAATCCTTGAAATTGCCGCCCGAATTGCCCTGCATATGGGCATATTCGCATTGGATCATCGGTTGCGTGTGGCTTGGGTCCTCGGCCCAGTCGACCATCTTTTCGATATCGTCATACATGGGCGCGTAGATATCGACGAAGCTATTGGGCTGGTGGCTCCAGTCGAGCGTGCCCCAGCCGAGATAGGATACCAGCCGCGCCGGATCGCGCCGCCGGATCGCCGCCGCCGCCTTCTCGAAATTGGGGCCGATCCCCGCCTCGTTGCCCAGCGACCAGAAGATGATCGAGGGGTGGTTCTTGTCCCGCTCGACCATGTTCATCACGCGGCTGACGTGCGCGCTTTCCCAGGCGGGGTCGAAGCCGATCTGATACTTCGCCCGCTCGTCGCCATGGCGGTTGCCGGCCTCCATATAGGCATGGCTCTCGATATTGGCCTCGTCCATCAGGTAGAAGCCGTACTCGTCCACCAGCGACAGGAAGCGCGGGTCGTTGGGATAGTGCGAGGTCCGGATCGCGTTGAAGTTGTTACGCTTCATCAGCTCCAGATCGCGGCGCATCGACTCTTCGGAGATGACGTGGAAGGTGACCGGGTCATGCTCGTGCCGGTTGACGCCGCGAATGACGATGCGGCGGCCATTGACCATGACCTGCCCGTCCCTGATCTCGACGGTGCGGAAGCCGATCCGCTGCGGTGTGGCCTGTACGACCTGTCCGCTCGCATCCACCAGTTCGACCAGCAGCGTGTAGAGGTTGGGCGTCTCGGCCGACCAGGCGCGCACGCCGGGCACACCCGCCTCCAACCGCGCCGAGGTCGCGCCCTTGGCCACCCGCATTTCGCGCGTCACCACCGCCCGATCCCCGTCGAGCAGCGTCATCCGCGCGGTCATCGCCTGGGGAAGCGCGGGCAGCGTCAACTCGGTCGACAGCGTGCCGTCGCGATAGGCCTTGTCGAGCCCGGCATGGACGAACAGATCGTCGATGCGGGCTTTGGGTACGGCGCGCAGGAAGACCGAGCGCTCGATCCCCGAGACGCGCCAGAAATCCTGATCCTCAAGATAGCTGCCGTCCGACCAGCGATGGACGCGGATGGCGACGACATTGCGCCCCGGCTTCAGGAAGCGGGTGACGTCATATTCGGTCGGCAGCTTGGAGTCTTCGGAGTAACCGACCTCCTGCCCGTTGATCCAGACGCGATAGGCCGAACCCGCCGCGCCGATCTGAAGGATCACATCCTGGCCGCTCCACCCCTGGGGCAGGTCGAAATCGCGACGATACGAGCCCGTCTCGTTATCGTCATGCGGCACCAGCGGTCGGTTGGCCGGGAAGGGATAGGTGATGTTGTTGTACTTGGGCTGACCATAGCCCTCGGCCTGCCACATGGCGGGGACCTTGATGCTCTTCCATCCCGACACGTCATAATCGGGCCGCTCGAACCCCTTGGGCGCGCCCTCGACCGAGGGGGAGAAGGCGAAGGACCAGGTGCCATCGAGGCTAAGGAACCGGCTGGACCTGGTCCGATCCCCCGCCAGAGCGAGTTCGCGGCTTTCATAGGGGAAGGCGGTGGCCGTGGCCGGGCGCGTACCGCGCGCGTTGACGGCGGGATTCTCCCAATCGGGACGGTTGGGATCGACCTGGACGGGGGCGACCTGCGGCCCGCTCTGCGCCGCTACCGGGCCGGTCAAAGCCATCACGGCCACGCCGGCCGCCAAACGCCATTTCATAACACTCCCCTTTTTCTGTCGGCCAAGCCGTCCTGCCGGACATTTCGCCATATTTTGTCTGATTTTTATGGACGGTTTCCCTGCCCTACAAGCGAAAAGGCACTGTCGCGGGATCGAGAATAGCCCTTTTCAAGCGGATTGACGGGCATGACGGCATTGCGACTATAGTCGGACGTTTCAAAAACCACCGGGCGGGAACGACAAGATGAAGAACGCAAGGAAGCGCCGCATCGGCCGCGCCGCCATGGCCTCGCTGGTCCTCCTCTGCGGTGCGACGGTAACGAGCGGTGCCGCTGCACAGGCAAGCCCCGTTGCCGACCGTCCCGTTCCCGTGACCTTGCGCCCGGCGATCGATCGGCCGTCCACGGTGTTCGAGGGCTGGGGCACCGCGCTGGCCTGGTTCGCGCATGTCACCGGCGGCTGGCCGGAGGCGGAGCGGACGCGGCTGGCCGACCTCTTTTATGGCCCCGACGGGCTGGGCTGGACGATCGCACGCTATAATATCGGCGGCGGCAATGCGGCGGATACGCCGCCTTATATGAAGGTCGGGCGCGCGGTGCCGGGCTTCTGGCGGCAACCGGCGGGGGCGACGGGCAAGGACTGGTGGCGCGCCGAGAACCCCGCCATGTGGGACTGGGGGCAGGATGCCAACCAGCGCTGGTGGCTGGACGCGATCACGGCACGGGTGAAGCAACCGATCTTCGAGGCTTTCTCCAACTCCCCGCCCTGGTTCATGACGGTCAGCGGTCGGGTGTCCGGTGCGGAGAAAGGCACCGACGACAATCTGCGCCCCGGCCAGGAACAGGCCTTCGCCACCTATCTGGTGCGCGTCACCGATGAGTTGCAGCGTCGGCACAAGCTGCGTTTCCGCACCCTGTCACCGGTCAACGAACCCAACACCGATTACTGGTTCGCCGCCAATACGCAGGAAGGCGCGCACTGGTCGCCCACGCGCCAGGCGCAAATGATCGACGCCACCGCCGACGCCCTGAAGGCCAAGGGTCTGTCCACCGTCATCGCCGCGCCGGACGAAACCGCGTCGAACCTGTTCGTCGAGGATTGGGCCGCCTATCCTCCGGCCACCCGCGCGGCGATCGGGCAGCTCAACGTGCACAGCTATGGCACGGTCCACCAGACCGCGGTGCGCGATATCGCCCGCGCCTCGGGCATCAGGCTGTGGATGAGCGAGAACGACACGCCGCTGTCACGCGATCCGGAGGATTTCACCGGCATGGCGACACCGCTGGCCTTTGCCGAGCATGTCGTCGGCGATCTCAAGCGGCTGGAACCCGCCGCCTGGGTCTTCTGGCAGGCGGTCGAGGATTTCAGCACCCGCAAGGGCGAGAAGGGCTCCAACTGGGGGATCGTCAAGGCCGACCTGATGGGCGCGCCCGACCGGCCGCATGCCATCCACGTCACCGGCAAATATTGGGCGATGGCGCAGTTCAGCCGCTATATCCGGCCCGGCGACCGGCTGGTGCCGGTGGATGACATGGATACGGTGGGCGCATTGTCGCCGGATGGGCGGCGGTTGGTGCTGGTCCATGTCAATCCGGGGCTGTCCTCCCGGCCCTTGAGCATCGCGGTGCCGGGCCGGTGGCAGAAGCGGATGATCGTGACCGATGCCTCACACAAGGCGGTGCCGGTCAGGAGCGAGGTGGCGCCGCCCCGGTCGATCGTGACGTTGATCCTGACGCGGTGAGGGTTGGGCGTGGCCTTCGACTACGCTCAGGCTGAACGGCTGTCGGGTATTTCTATCATGCCAAAACCCGTTCAGCCTGAGCGTAGTCGAAGGCCAAGGGAATCCCTCACATCCCCGCATCGGGATCGGTCAGCCCGATCATCCGCCGCCCCGCGCGCCGGGCGAAGTTGAGCGTCGCCTTCTTCCGGATATGCGCGGGCAGGGGCACGCTATGCGCTTCCCGCACGATCGCGGCGTCATAGCGGTCGGCGACGATGATCCCGGTCCGCTCGGGCAGGAAAGCGGCGCTGTCCAGCGGGGACCAGTCGAACCCGGCGGGCACGGCCCAATAGAAGCGGTCGCAATGCGCCAGATAATCGGGCCATTTCCCGTCGCCCAGCATGTCGGCACGCGACACCTTGATCTCAACCACGACCACCCCGCCCCGCGCGTCCAGCGCCATCAGATCGGCACGGCGACCGCCGTCCAGCGACACTTCGGGAATGGCGATCAGGTCGTGGCGGAGCAGCATCCGGGTCACGCCCCGCGCGACATCGGCGGCGCAAAGCGGTGAGTCGGGGTCCTCGACACACGAAGCGGGCGGCATGTCCAACATACCGCCCGCTTAGAACATTTGACGAACAAAGCAAAGCCCCGGAGCGGGGCTGGATCGTCAACGATAGAAGATGTGATTGCCGATCGCGGCGACCTTCTGCACGCGCACGCCCGGACGATTGCCCGGGGTGTTGAAGTACAGCGCCTTGCCGGCGGTGCTGTCCCAGGCCTGGGCCAGGGCGACCTTCGCCACCGCGACGGCGGTGCGATAGGCGCTACGCGACGGGCTGACCGATGGGATTTCACCGTGGCGCACGAAGCTGAACTGGCCGCGCTGCTTGATGACGTCGCACACGCCCGTGGGGAAACGGCCCGACTTGGTGCGGTTCAGGATCACCTGCGCCACGGCCAACTGGCCGCTCAGCGGTTCGCCCTGCGATTCGAAATAGATGGCACCGGCGAGACAGCGGAGCTCTTCGCTCGACGCCATGTCGTCTTGGGCCGCAACCGCTTCGGCCAGCGACTCGAAATCGCCGTCTTCATCCGTATCCGCTTCGGAAACTTCGGAAAAATTGGGGAGCGGGGACATGGTGGCCCGGGCACTCATGGGAACCATCGGCAAATCCGCCGCGTTGATCCCGGAAACAGCCATCGTCGTGACTGGTGCAGCACCGCCCGCAGCATTGGCGGCCACATTGGCCAGGCTGGGGGTGCTCGTGGCGAGAAGGCCCGCCAGGGAAAGAGCCATGGCCGCAGACGCCGCGACTCGTTTGAAAACCGTCATTCACTCAAACAGACATGCGGTTGGATCACGGACCCGAGCATATGCCCCATGGGCGCTCGTCCGGGCTTCCCCCCGACTGCGTAACCGACCGGATCGCACCCGGATCGACACAACGCGAATTTAAGACCGGGCGCTCGTGGCCGATATGGCCCCGTTCGTCAATCGTTCAGGATCGTTTCAGCGGTGAACCGTTCCGCCGCAGCGCCGTCCAGTTCCACCACCCACAGGTCCGGATCGCGCGATCGCCGCCGCCGCCAATAGCCCGCCACATCCTCGCGCGGGGTGGAATCGATCAGCGCGATGCGCCCATCGGGGCCGATCCCCCGCTCCAGCACGCGCTCGGTCCGGTCGGGGTCGATGGCGATCACCAACAGGCCCCCGGCCTGCGCATCGCCCTTGGCGAGCACCATGCCCATGCCCCCGCTGTCGTTCATCCGACGGAGCAGCGCCGTCACCAGCATCCCGGTCGGCAGGCGGCCGTCCATTGGTTCAAACCGTCCGATAGCCGGGCAGTCCCGACAGCGCGATCTGCGAGCGCATGAAGGTGCCGGTGCCGCGCGCCACCTCTTCCCCGCTGGCGTCGATCAGCCGCGCATCGGCGACGAAGACCCGCCGCCGCCCGCTGACCCAGCGGCCCTCCGCCATCACCTCGCCCGCCTTGATCGGGCGGGTCAGCAGCAGGTTGAACTGCGTCGTCAGCAGGAAGCGGTCGGTGACCAGGCTGTTGCAGGCATAGAAGGCGGCATCGTCGAGCATCTTGAAATAGCTCGTGCCATGCGCCGCGCCCGCCGCGTGATAATGGCGCTCGTCCACCATGAAGCGGATGCGCGCGACGCCGGGCTCAGGGATTTCCAGGGTGGAGACGAACAGGCGGTTGATCGGAGCCTCGGCATAGAGGGTCTCCAGCGCCCGGAAATGCGCCGCCTCGCCCTCAGGCCGCGGCGTCACGCGCCTCGTCCTGGGTCAGAAGCGCCCAGATCGCGTCGGGCGATCCCGCCCCGCGCAGCTTGGCGACGAAGCCCTTGTCGCGCAGCCGCCGCGACACCCGCGCCAGCGCCTTGAGATGCGCCGAGCCCGCATCGGCGGGGGAAAACATCGCGAAGACCAGGTCGACCGGCATGTCGTCCACCGCCTGGAAATCTACCGGCTGTGCCAGACGCGCGAAGACGCCGATAATCTGGTCCAGTCCCGCCACCTTGCCATGCGGGATCGCAACCCCGCCGCCGAAGCCGGTCGAACCCAGCTTCTCGCGCTCGGTCAGGACATCGGCCAACAGCTTGGCATCCTGTCCCGCCGCGTCGGCGGCCGCGGTCGCCAGGGTTTGGAACAAGAGCTTCTTGTTGGAGGCGGATACACCCGCCAGCACCGTTTCATGGCGCAACAGATCACTGAAATCGTTCATGCTTATATCCGGTGCGCCCCCGCGCGGCCCGCCTATTAGCGGCCCGCGCGGAAGAACGATAGGGGTTATCCCGCCGGATTGGCCCTTTGCGGTTCGACCCAGCCGATGGTTCCGTCGCCCCGGCGATAGACCATATTATACGATCCGGTGCCCGAATTCTTGAACAGCAGGGCGGCTGTATTGCGCAGGTCGAGCATCATCACCGCATCGGACACGCTGGCATCGGGAATATCCACGCGGGTTTCGGCGATGATCAGGGGCGCATCGCCCGCCTCGTCCTCGTCGACCTGCTCGGCGAACAGGGTATAGCCCGCATCATAGGCCCCGGCCTCGGCCAGTTCGATCGCCTGGCCGGCATTGCGATCCTTCAGGCGGCGGGAATAGCGGCGAAGCTGCTTTTCGATCTTGGCCGCCGCCCCGTCAAAGGACAGATGCGCATCCTGCGCATCGTGGCGGCCCTTCATGACCAGGCCACGGGTCACGTGCATGACGATATCGCACTTGAAGCCGATATCGTGCGGCCCTTTGCCGAACGTCACCTCGGACGACATGGTGCGGGCGAAATATTTCTCGGCGATACCCTGAAGCCGGTCCGTCACATGGGTCCGCAGCGCGTCGCCCGTTTCGACCTGATGACCAGAAATCCGGATATCCATCGTCTTCTCCTCGATACACACTGATGGGACGGTCCTTTTGGCCTGTCCCCTGGCGTCAACCGGACGCCTCGGCCCCCCAAATCGGATCGGCGATCCCCTTAAGAAACGCAGCATGAGCGGCAAGTTCCGCCTCGCTGGGGCGGAAGATGCGCGGCGGGCGGACTTTGGCGGGCGCGCGGGCGACGATCACCGGCCCACTCTCCTCATGGGTGTCGGCCAGCAGGCCCAGACCGATCTGCCGTCCGCCCATCAACTCGACATAGACCTGCGCCAGCAGTTGCGCATCGAGCAGCGCACCGTGCAGCACGCGGTGCGACCGGTCGATGCCGTAACGCGAGCACAGCGCGTCGAGCGTATGCTTCGCGCCGGGATGCTTGCTGCGCGCGATCGCCAGCGTGTCGATCATCCGCGTCTTTTCATCGACCGGCGGAAAACCCAGCGCGCCCAGTTCGCCATTGATGAAGCCGAAGTCGAAGGTGGCGTTGTGCGCGATCAGCGGCGCATCGCCGATAAAGTCCAGAAACTCGGCCACGCCCTCGGCAAAGACCGGCTTGTCCTTCAGGAAGGCGTCGGACAGACCGTGAACCGCCTGCGCCTCGGCGGGCATCGACCGTTCGGGATTGAAATAGGCGTGATAGGTGCGACCGGTCTCGACCCGGTTGACCAGTTCGACACAGCCGATCTCGACCAGCCGGTCACCTTCCGAAAATTTGAACCCGGTCGTTTCGGTGTCGAAAACGATCTCTCTCATGGACCGACTATCGGCCTTCCGATGCGCGCATGCAAGCGATCAGCCGTCGAACCTGTTGGCGGGTTTCGGCAAGCGGAATGTCGGTCGCGATGACATGATCGGCGCGCGTCCGCTTTTCCGCATCGGGCATCTGGCGCGCGATAATGGCCTGAAACTTGGTCGAATTCATGTCCGGTCTTGCCAACACCCGTGCCTCCTGCACGGTGCGTTCTGCCGATACGACCAACACCTTATCCACAGCCTTATCACCACCCGTTTCGAAGAGCAGGGGTATGTCGAGTACGACCAGGGGAGCATTCGCATGGGCGGCCAGAAAGGCGGCGCGCTCGGCCTGGACGGCGGGGTGGACGATTCCCTCGAGTCGGCGCATCGCGGAATCGTCGCCCAGCACGGCCTGGCCCAGCGCGGTGCGATTCACGCCGTCCGGTCCGGTGGTCCCCGGAAAGGTCGATTCGATCGCGGGGACCAGTTTTCCACCGGGCCCCTGCAAGCGGTGGACACAGGCATCGGCGTCGAACACGGGCACGCCCTCGTCGCGAAACATCTGCGCGACGGTGGACTTGCCCATGCCGATCGAGCCGGTCAGCCCGAGGACGATCATCCGAGCAGGATTCCGCGCAATTCCGCGTCGCGGTCGCGCGGCGGCTCGGCCCCGAAGAACAACGCAAAAGCCACCGCCGCCTGGCCGATCAGCATGTCCAGGCCATCGATCGTCTGGAGCCCCCGCGCCCGCGCCGCCGCCAGCAAACCGGTCTCCAGCGGCGCATAGACGATGTCATAGACGATGGCGTCCCCGGGCAGCGCCGACAGGTCGAGGTCGAGCGGCGGCTGGCCGGTCATGCCCAGGCTGGTCGTATTGACCAGCAGCGCGGAGGGCGGGACGGCACTGTCCAGCGCCACGGCCTGCCCATCGAGTCCGAAGGAGGACAGCAGCGCCGCGCCCTTTTCCACATTCCGGTTGAGCAACGTCACCGGCCCCACCCCGATTCCGGCCAGCGCGAACAGCACCGCGCGCGCCGCGCCTCCGGCCCCGATCACCGTTACCGGCTTGCCCGCCAGATCGATCCCGTTCAGCGGCGCGGCGAACCCCGCCGCATCGGTGTTGGTCCCGATCAGCGCACCATCCTCTGCCCGGATCGCGGTGTTGATCGCCCCGATCGCGGTGCGAACGTCACCGCGATCCTCGACATGCGCCAGCGCATCGACCTTGTGCGGTACGGTGATGTTGCATCCGCGCCAGTTCGGATCGTCCTTCCGCCCGGCGAAATAGTGGGGCAGCGCGTCGGGCGTGACATGGGTGGCGCGGTAATCGGCGTCGATCCCCAACGCCTCCAGCCAGAAACCGTGAATGCGCGGCGACTTGCTATGGCTGATCGGGTCGCCGATCACTTCGGCATAGGGTCTGGTCATCAGGCGGGCATCCAGCCGCGCTCGCGCAGATAACCCAGCACGGGCAGCAGCGGCATACCGAGAATGGTGAAGTGGCTCCCCTCGATCCGTGAGAAAAGCTGCACCCCCGGCCCCTCGATCCGGAAACAGCCGACGCAACCCGCAATGGTGGGCCATTCCTGATCCAAATAGCGGTCGATGAAGGCGGGCGAGAGGGGGCGGACATGAAGCCTGGCCCGCTCGACATGGCGCCACACCGGGCGGCCATGCTCGGCGATGACGGCGGCGCTCCACAATTCGTGGCTGCCGCCGCTCATGCGCGTCAGATGCTCGGCGGCCTGTTCGCGACTCTCGGGCTTGTCGAGCAGCGTGCCGTCGGCGAGCGCCACGATCGAATCCGACCCCAAGACCGGCACCGGCCCGGCATTGGCGGAAACCTTGACCGCCTTCATCTCGGCCAGCGCATCGGACAGGTCGCGCGGCGACGCGCCCGCCATTGCCGCCTTGACGCCGGCTTCGTCCACACGGGCGGGCAGCGCTTCATAGGCCACCCCGGCGGCGTCGAGCATCGCCCGGCGCGAGGCGCTTTGCGAGGCGAGGATGATCATGCGTCGGTCTTTCTTTGATTCACGAGGGAGATGATCGCCGCCGCCGTCTCCTCGATCGAGCGGCGGGTGACGTCGATCACCGGCCAGTCATTGTCGGCGAACATCCGCCTGGCGAAGGTGAGTTCGCGATTCACCGCCTCCTGCTCGACATAATCGGTGTCGGGGGCCTGGTTGAGCGACAGCAGCCGGTTGCGCCGGATCGCGATCAGCCGGTCGGCGCTGGTGGTCAGCCCCACGACCAGCGGCTTTTTCAGGCTGAACAGAAAGGGGGGCGGGGGGCTTTCGACCACGATCGGGATATTGGCGGTCTTATACCCGCGATTGGCGAGATAGATGGAGGTCGGCGTCTTGGACGAACGGCTGACCCCGGCCAGGACGATGTCGGCTTCCTCCCATTCCTCCCACGCGATGCCGTCGTCATGCGCGATGGTGAACTGGATCGCATCGACCCGCGCGAAATAGGCCGCGTCGAGGACATGCTGGCGACCGGGCCGCATCTTGGCCGCGACGCCCAGCAGCCCCGACAGCGCGGCATTGACCGGATCGAGCGGCGCGACGGTGGGCAGGCCCAGCGCATGGCACCGGCTCTCCAGCACGCGCCGCGTCGTCGGGTTGACCAGCGTATAGATGACCAGCCCCGGATTCTGCGCGATCTCCTGAAGGATGCGCTCCAGATGGCTCTCCGTCCGGACCATCGGCCAGAAGTGCCGGACGGTTTCCACATCGTCATATTGCGCGAGCGCTGCCTTGGCGATGTTCTCCAGCGTCTCGCCCGTGGAATCGGACAGGAGGTGCAGGTGAAGCCGCGTCGTCATGACCGGCCTAATGACTCTGTGGATAACATGTCGCGAATCGGTAGCGTAACTTTGCCGACCGGCCAAGCGGCGGACCGGCGGTGGATAACGACCGATTCGTCCACAATGAATCTCACAGGCGCGATTCTTTTCCACAGCCTGTGAGTTACGGGGGCGATGAATCCGAATCCCGTTGAATCGGCGATTCCCCTTGAGTCAACATGTTGGCATATCGGGGAGAGCCGCATAATCCCGACAACCAACGTGCCAACCACTTCAACAATCCATTCTTAGAATCTTCTTGAATAGAAGAAGGGGGGTCTCCTGACCGACGTTTCGATTCGAAAACCCCTGCTCGCCGTCTTGCGGGGCGAGCGGCAGGCGGTGCCGCCGATGTGGCTCATGCGGCAGGCCGGACGCTATCTGCCGGAGTATCGGGAACTCCGGGCGCAGAAGGGGGGCTTTCTGGCGCTGGCCACCGATCCGGAGGCGGCGGCCGAGGTGACGGTGCAGCCGATCCGGCGGTTCGGCTTCGACGGCGCGATCCTGTTTTCCGACATATTGATGGTTCCCTGGGCATTGGGCCAGGATCTGAGCTTCGGGGCGGGGGAGGGGCCGCGTCTGGCGCCCGCGCTGGTCGATCATGCGCTGAATGCCCTCACGCGCGTCCCTGAGCGTCTCGACCCCGTCTATGCCACCGTGGCACGGGTCGCGGGCCAGTTGCCGCCCCAGACCAGCTTTCTGGGCTTTGCGGGCTCTCCGTGGACGGTCGCGACCTATATGGTGGCGGGGCAGGGGTCCAAGGACCAGGGCGAGACGCGACGTTTCGCCTATGCCGATCCGGCGGGGTTCGGCGCGATCATCGATGCGATTGTGACGATGACGGTGGAGTATCTGGCCGGGCAGGTGGCGAACGGGGTCGAGGCGGTGCAGTTGTTCGATAGCTGGGCGGGATCGCTCTCCCCGGCACAGTTCGAACGCTGGGTGATCGCTCCCAATGCCGCGATCGTCGAGGGTTTCCGGGCGCGCTGCCCCGGCGTGCCGGTGATCGGCTTCCCCAAGGGCGCGGGGGGCAAGCTGCCCGCTTATGCCCGTGAGACCGGGGTGGACGCGGTCGGGCTGGACGAGACGGTCGATCCGGTCTGGGCCGACACCTATCTGCCGGAGGACCTGCCGGTGCAGGGCAATCTCGATCCGCTGGCGCTGATCGCCGGGGGCGAGGCGCTGGACGGCGCGGTGGATCGCATCCTGGCGGCGTTCGCGGAGCGCCCACACATCTTCAACCTAGGGCACGGCATCCTGCCCGACACGCCGATCGCGCATGTCGAGCGGCTGATCGCCCGTGTGAGGAAGCAAGCATGATCGGATTACTGGGGGCCGCCTATGAATGGGTGAAGGCGGCGCATATCATCTTCGTGATCTTCTGGATGGCCGGGCTGTTTATGATGCCGCGCTATCTGGTCTATCATCAGGAGGCGCTGGTCGCGGGCGACGCCACCGACGCGGCGCGCTGGGTCGAGCGGGAAACCAAGCTCCGTTCGATCATCCTGACCCCGGCGATGATCGCGGTATGGGTGCTGGGGCTGTTGCTCGCCGCGTCGCTGGGGCTGTTCTCGGGCGTGCCGGGGCTGGGGTGGCTGCACGCCAAGCTGGCCTTCGTGCTGTTGCTCTCGGGTTATCATGGCTGGATGGTCGGCTATGCCAGGAAGCTGGCGCGGGGGGAAACCAGGCTGACCGGCAAGCAACTGCGGATGATCAACGAGGTGCCCGCGCTGGCCGCGACGATCATCGTGGTGCTGGTGGTGATCAAGCCGTTCTGATCCCTTCTTCTTCCCTCCCGTTTACGGATTCCTCTGCGAAACGGCTCATTTGTGACAGAGGATCTGGGCGAGGCTTTCGCTGCAGGGATCCGGTACGGGCCTTGGTCAGCTTTGGCTGGCCGGT